>NZ_JAERVL010000004.1:0-300000 GCF_016745835.1 Caldalkalibacillus salinus
TGACGCAAAGCTATAGGGGCTAACGTGATTGAAGATCACAAAAGCCAGCCAGCTACCGAAAGATATAGGCGAGAAATACCCCTCTTCCTTTTTGAATCAAAAATTGTTAAGGAGAGGTAACAAAATGAAGAAAAAGTTAACAGGACTTATTCACGAAGAAGAAGGACAAGGGATGACTGAGTACGGTTTAGTATTAGGTGTTATTGCAGTTTCAGTACTTGTAATTATAGCCACATTAAGAGAAGAGATTGTAAAGCTTTATAAAGAAGCAGTAACAAACATCCAGTCACGTGGAAGTACTAGTTCATAATCTATATTATATGTAGAACAAACAAGAAAATGAGATCAAAATAAAAATGCCTTACGTAACCACGTAAGGCATTTTCAAAAGAAAACTGAGAGGGATCAAAGTGTGGTTTGATATTTTACTCGTCATAATCCTAACAATTTGTGTTGCAACAGATATTAAAAGTAGAAGAATCTACAATAAATTTATATTTCCCACATTACTGATTGCCCTTATTTCTCATTTGTTCTACGGTGGATGGGAAGCTTTGTTAGGGGCTTTTTTAGGCTTTCTAGTAGGGTTGGGTATCCTTTTAATCCCGTATCTGTTAGGAGGAATGGGTGCTGGGGATGTGAAGCTCTTGGCTCTAATCGGCGCAATTAAAGGTACAACATTTGTGATAGACACAGCACTCTATATGGCCATATTAGGTGGATTAATGGCTATCTTCATCCTCCTATTTAGACCAGGTTGGAAAAATAGATTCAAGGCAATCTTTTATTTTCTATACGCTTTAAGATATGGGGTTAAAATTCCTTTAGGGATGAAGAGGAAGGGAATGCAGGCAACATATCCTTATGGTGTACCTATTGCTGCCGGTGCATTATTATGCTTATTTGCGGAAGGATGGAGAATTTTATGATGAAAAGAATTTGGAGAAATTCTCTTGTCAAAGATCAAAAAGGACAATCATTGCTTGAGTTCGCTATTGTCATTCCCCTTTTACTGTTACTTGTCATAGGCATCTTTGATTTTGGCCGTGTGATGTACACCTATATGCAGGTCAATATCACAACACAAGAAGCAGCGAGGCTGGGTGGACTTGGCAATGATGACGAGACAATCGAGCAACACGCTAAGAATAATTTACATTTAGGGAACCCTGAGAAACTGATAGTGAAGACAAACCCAAGTTATGATGAAAGAGGCCCTGGGGATTATATGACAGTACAGTTAGAATATCCTGTAAACTTTATTACCCCGTTTATGAATAACATTCTGAATAGTCCACACATTGTCCATGCTGATTCAACCATTCGAGTAGAGTAGAAAGGAGGAAAAAGAATGTGGTCTAAAATTAAGCACCTTGTAAAAAAGGAAAGCGGTAATTCCATTGTCATGGTTGCCTTATCACTAGGGGCCTTATTATCTATGACAGGTCTAGTTATTGATGGTGGAACAATGTACGTGACCAAAAGCCATCTTCAAAAGACCGCCAATGCAGCTGCATTGTCAGGTGCTCAAGAATTAACTAATAAAGAAGATGAAGTAAGAAGAGTGGCTAAGGAAGTCTTAGAAAGACATGGCGAGTCGGAGAGCTTAGAGAATATTAAGGTACAGATGGAAGATAGAGTAGACGTTTTTCTTACCAAGCCAGTTGATCTAAATTTTGTAGGGATATTTGGGATTGAGCAGGCAGATGTGAAAGTATACGCTGCAGCCGAAATACTACCGATGAACGAAAGCACAGGGATGGCACCATTCTCAGTACCGAACAATGTTCCTATTAGATCACCTGAGGACCCTGAATATGATGAAAGTGAAGACATTCATACCATTAAGTTTAAACCAGGGAACGATAAAGATGATGCGGAGGTGGATAAGGAAGGGAGTACATCAGACTACGGGATTTTAAGTTATGAGTATACGTATGTCGATACAAATGATCCTGAAACCTGCTGTACTGAAAAAGACGAACATTATCCTGAAGGTGGTAGCGGTAACGATAGATATAGACATGACTTTAAATATGGCTCCGAATCTTGGATCGAAATAGGAGACGTTGTCGGCGTTGAAACAGGGCAAAATAACAAGGGGACAATGGAGGCTATGGATTATCGCTGGGAGAATTGTCCTTACAAGGATGGCAGTGTTGAGGATCCTTGGAAATACCGTGACTGTACACGGGTCATTTTATTGCCTAGAACAGAGGATGCAAATACTAAGACGGGGACCAATAAAAAATATAGAGTAACCGGTTTTGCTTATTTCTTCATTATTGAGCCATATAATAATGGTAAAAAGGAAATTAAGGGTCATTTTGTAGAGAAAGCAGATACTGGTTATGGTAGAGATGGAGATAAAACAGAAAACTCAGGCGCATTCGCAATTAGACTAACGGAGTAGGTGACAGTAATGAGGACAAAATTTATATTAGTTTTGGCAATACTCATGGCAGGAGCAACAACATTCTTTTTCTTTAATAACGTGAAGGACTCATATGAAGCAGAAACAGAATTTACTTCCAATATGATTGATGTGTACGTGGCAACACAAGTCATCGAGAGAAACCAAAAAATCTCAGCAGACATGTTAGAACAGATAACCGTTCCAGATGCAGGTGTACATCCAAACGCCATTCGTAGCATTGAAAATGCTGAAGGATTATATGCGACCGCACGTATAGAACCCGATGAAATTATATTATCTCATCGAGTTTTGTCGGAAAAAGAGGAAAATCTCTTTGTATCTAGAAAGATAGAAGAAGGAAATCGTGCTGTATCATTAGATGTGGATTTTGTACGCTCTGTATCTAACTTGATAGAACCGGAAGATACCGTAGATATATTGCAAACACTGTGTCAGAGTTCTCCTGATCCACTGAGAAGTCAAGATTGTGAGACAGAAGTGATTCAGAATGATGTAAGGGTACTCGCAGTTGGACGTAAGATGTTAGAACCAAACAGTCCAGAAGACTATGTCTCTTATAGTGCAATTACATTAGAGCTTCCACTTGACGAAACATTAGATCTTGTTAGCGAGTCAAAAGTCGGAGACATCTCATTCATATTACAGAGTCGTATCATACCTTCTGATGCACAGCAGGCGGAGTCCGGGACTGAGACTGAAGAGACTGAAAACGAGTCTGAGTCCGAGTCCAATTAACTGATAAGGAGAGGGTTGTCATGTCAGAGCAAGAGCAATTACGCGAACAATTCCTTAATCAGGAAAGAGATAGCGTAGGAAGTAGTAATCATAGTCGCGGAGAGATGATCGCTATATGTAGTCCGAAGGGCGGCGTAGGAAAAACGGTCTTAGCGATCAACCTCGCAGTAGCTCTTTCTAAGAGAAACATTAAAACTGCCTTGCTAGACGGGGACTTTCAGTTTGGAGACGTCACGCTGTGTATGGATTTGAACGACTCCTTTTCAATTAAAGACTTAGATGATGAATTAGAAGAGCTCGATGACTTCACGTTAGATAGTCACATGTTAAGACACGAAAGTGGCGTGAAGGTATTAGCTGCTCCAGACCGCCCAGAGTATGCCGAGACCATCACCCCTATCGTGATCGAAAAAGTGACTCGTATTTTGCTAGGAATGTATGATTACGTGATTGTAGATACAGGAGTAGGTTTCCAAGACCAAAACTTGCATCTACTAGAAAAAGCAGATCAAATACTTGTACTAACGAATCTAGAAATGTCGACACTGAAGAACACGAAGTTGTTTGTGGAGACGTTGGAAATACTAGGTTTAAGGGAGAAAGCTAGAGTTGTAATTAATCGTGCGACGATGGACAGTGTCATTAAGGCATCGGAAGTGCCAGATATTTTAGGGGAAGAAGCGCCGATTTTTATCCCAAATGAGCCACAGATGGTGTCACAATCATTAAATACGGGTATCCCGTTCGTTACGAGTTTTCCAAAATCGGACATGGCAAAGTCTTTACATCAAATGGCTGAGCAGCTCTCCTCTCGTCGGGAAATTAGTTTCTTAGAAACGAAAGAAACGTCGTTGTTGAAATCAATGTTCCGAAAAACTTTCCTAAAGGAGAGGACGTAATATGAGTTTACTAGAAAAAATACAAGCACAACAGCAACAAGGAAAAGCAATAGAAAAAGAAGTTGATGAAGTTTCACAATCTCAAGAGAACCCTACCCGTAAGGAGCTGTTAGCGTCTGTTAGGGAAACGACCCAGAGTGGTAAAAGTAAGAAAAAAGCGAATCCAAAAGTAGATAAAGAGCAGGAGCTTAAAAATAGGATACATAAACAAATAATTAATGAATACAAAGATGACGATATAGAAAAGGTCATTCCTAAACTAGATACTATGGCTATAGAAATCATGAAAGAGGATGACACCTTTAGAGGCAAGATTGATCGCAAATCGGTCATTAACGAACTTGTAAATGATTTAACTGGTTTTGGACCTATCAATCCTCTCCTTGAAGATGAAGAGGTAACAGAGGTTATGGTTAATGGTCCTCATCAAGTTTACTGTGAACGCAAAGGTAAAGTTGAACTAACCAACGTTCGTTTTCGTGATGATGACCACGTTATGAATATTATTGAAAAAATTGTATCTCCGATTGGAAGAAGAATTGACGAGAGTAGTCCAATGGTTGATGCACGTTTACCGGACGGTTCCCGTGTAAACGCCATAATCCCGCCCCTCGCATTAAATGGACCTACCATAACAATTCGTAAATTCGCCAAGGATCCGTTCACGATTCACGACCTCATTAGCTTTGGTACGTTATCAGAAGAGATGGCCGTCTTTTTAGACGCATGTGTTAAAGCTAAGTTGAATGTTTTCGTAAGTGGGGGTACAGGTTCAGGTAAGACGACGACCCTTAACGTTTTATCTTCTTTTATACCGAATGATGAACGTATCGTCACCATTGAGGATGCTGCCGAGCTACAACTTGGACAGGATCACGTTGTATCTCTTGAGTCTAGACCACCTAACATTGAAGGGGAAGGGGCCATCACGATTCGTGATCTCGTAAAAAACTCTTTACGTATGAGACCCGAACGCATCATTGTCGGTGAGGTACGTAGTGGTGAAGCCTTGGACATGTTACAGGCCATGAACACTGGTCACGATGGTTCACTAGCGACAGGTCACTCTAATAGTCCACGTGATATGATTGCCCGCCTGGAAACCATGGTATTAATGGCTGGGGTGGACTTACCGGTACGAGCGATACGTGAACAAATTGCTGGTGCAATTGATGTTATCATTCAGCAAACTCGAATGAAAGACGGGACAAGAAGAATAGTGGCCATAACCGAAGTCCAAGGGTTAGAAGGTGATATTGTTGTTTTACAAGACATATTCGCTTTCCAACAAGATGGTATAGATGCTGACGGTAAAATCCAAGGACGCTTAGTTCCGACAGGTGTTCGTCCGAAATTCTACGAACGGTTGGAGAACTCAGGGATGGAAATTCCTCCTTCCGTCTTTGTAGCTGAAGAGGAGTGGGGTCTATGATCTATGTTGTCACATTAATGTTTGGAATCACCTCTCTTCTTGTTTTTTACCTCATCTTTAACACCTTATTTCTTTCAGATCGTCGCACTTCTAAAAGAATGAGAAAGTATTTAGACGCTGGGGACAATCAGAGAGTAGATAAGCAGCTCGTTAACTTTTTTGTGAATATGAAAGTCCTGAAGAAACAAGCAGCTCAACAAGCAGCTGAACGTAGTAGCAAAGATAAAGAATTGGTTCATATGTTACATCGAGGAGGTGTACCGTTAAAGCCTGAAGAGTACAATATGTTTAAATGGATTATCACAATCGTGCTCGGATTGTTACTTTACGCAATTGCAGGGAATATGCTCTTTTTATTTGTCGGTGCAGCTGTGGGTTATACGGCTCCTAAGTTTTGGCTCAAGCAAAAAGAAAAGCAGAGAACTAAGAAATTTAACGATAATTTAGCGGATACTTTATCTACTATTGTAGGTTCACTACGTGCCGGTTTTAGTTTCCCACAGGCACTTAAAACGGTTGTAGATGATGCTGATGAAGGTCCGATTAAGGAAGAATTTGGAACTGTCTTAAAGGAAATGCAATATGGTAGTACACTAGAAGAATCATTAAATGCACTAAAGGAACGCATGCCGAGTGAGGATTTGGATTTAATGGTTCAGGCGGTTGTTATACAGCGGCAGGTTGGGGGGAACCTTGCTCAAGTCTTAGAGGGGTTAACAAACACCATACGCGATAGAGTTAAGATTCAAAGACAAATTGTAACTTTGACTGCACAAGGTAAACTTTCAGGAAGAATCATAGGTGCACTTCCTGTCATTTTAGGATTTGCAATGTATTTTATCGACAGTGACTATATTATGATATTATTCAATACTGCAATTGGTTTAGGTATGGTTATATTTGGTGTGATTGCAGGAGGAATAGGCTTTTATCTTGTAAATAAAGTTACAGACATAGAGGTGTAGTCATGTTTTTAGTAATGATAAGTTTTTTTATCACAATGACACTCGTGATTTATTTCTTTCTATCCTTCTTTGACCGAGGTAAAAAACATGATATTGAGAAGGAGAAGAGGAGGAGGCTTGCTCACTTTACAGGTGAAGACGGTGAATTATTCGTCGGCGAAAAAGATGATTCAAGCTTAGTTGGGCGTATCTTTCTACCCTTCTGGAGAGAGTTAAGAAGGAGTTTTAAGAAGAAAATGCCCGGGGAAAAACAAGCAAAGATTGAAGTTAAATTACTGCAGGCTGGAAACCCATTTGGTATTACTGCTGTTGAGTACCGCTTAGGACAAATCTCTCTAGCTATTTTATTGCCTATCATTGTTGGCATCTGGTCTATATTTGCAGACATTGGTTTAGGCGGTCAATTATTTATGATTATTATTGCCGTAGTAGTAGGTTTGTTTCTTCCTAGTATGTACATCAAATCGAAAACACAGCAGCGTTACAAACAAGCACTAAAAGAGCTGCCGGATACATTAGATTTATTAACGGTAAGTTTAGAGGCAGGTCTTGGGTTTGATGCTGCCTTAAGTAAACTCGTTCAAAAACGTTCAGGTGTGCTCAGTCAGGAATTTCATCGTAGTCTAGAAGAAATTCGCTTAGGTAAAACACGAAAAGAAGCTCTTAATGGTATAAGAGAACGTTTAGCTGTTGACCAAGTTTCAAATGTTATCGGAAATATTATTCAAGCTGAACGACTTGGAATTGGTCTAGTACAGGTGATGCGTGTCCAATCTGCAGATGTTAGGGATCAACGAAAACAAAGAGCAGAGGAAGAAGCCATGAAGGCACCGGTT
The DNA here is from genome assembly GCF_016745835.1 of Caldalkalibacillus salinus. Classification (NCBI taxonomy): domain Bacteria; kingdom Bacillati; phylum Bacillota; class Bacilli; order Caryophanales; family Bacillaceae; genus Caldalkalibacillus; species Caldalkalibacillus salinus. The sequence goes on from NZ_JAERVL010000004.1 coordinate 7,305, forward strand.
AAAATGCTATTTCCACTCGTATTATTTATATTCCCTAGTATTTTTATCGTTGTAGTTGGCCCTGCTGCAATTGGTTTTGTAGACGCAATGAGCAGTATGTAAGTTTTAACCCCTGTTTTATAAGGGGTTATTTTATTTTATAATTTTAGAAAGTAAATTTTTGTCAGAATATGTCTAGTTTAACCTTTTGTTAGCTCAATCCAAAATAAATATTTACAAATATATTCATATAGAGTAAGATTCAACATCATATATTTTTGCATTGCATCTTCAAGCCAATCAATTTTTGATATGAAAGGAGAGACAATGACCCATCGATTCAAACTCATTACAGCCGTACACTTATTTTTAGTAAAAGAGGACCACATTCTACTTCTGAGACGGTACAACACTGGTTACGAAGATGGTAAGTATAGCGTCGTAGCAGGTCATCTTGATGGTGGTGAAGAAGTCAAAACAGCGATGATGAGAGAAGCACGGGAGGAAGCTGGAATAGAGATAAAACCTGAACATTTAGAAGTGGTTGGCGTCATGCATCGTCAGTCAACGGATGAACGTATCGATTTCTTTTTAACTTGCCATGAGTGGAATGGTAACGTGACGAATATGGAACCTCACAAGTGTGATGAATTAGCTTGGTATCCGATAGATGGTTTACCGTCAAACATCATTCCTTATGTGCAAAGAGCTATACATAACTATCAATCTGGAGAATGGTTCGATTCTTATGGCTGGGAAAAGTCCCAAGTTTCTATTAAATAGGAGTATCTCTTTTAAAAAGAAAAAGAGCTGAAATGACTGTGTGGACTGTCTGTTGACAGTTCTTTTTTTATTTGTAAATCAATACTGAACATTTATGAGTGGGACTTTAGAATCAATTTTATAAAAAAGACAAAAAACGACAACTTAACAATAAATAACATGGTAATATTTATCTATATTTACAATAAAATGACGTTGGGTGTCAGATATGTACAGAGACTATAGTTTTAAAAGGGGATTATTTTTATGAAAGTCGGACATTTACGTGTTGCGATTGTATTGACCATGATAGGGAGTGTCTTTATCGTCGGAGGTTTGATTACACTTGTACTCACTTAATAGACTTGTGGCTTATTCACTTTTTAATAATCTTAGTAAGTATTCATAAAGCGGACGGTGAACGGGATGAACATAATCGTGATAGAACAAGACCAAGAATATGTTGATCTTTTGCTTCAATATATTAGAACAACTAAAAAGGGGAAGGATGTGAGAGTTTCCCATTTCACAGATGTGGCTTTATTCTATAAACAAAGTACACAATTAAATGCAGATGTCATCCTCATTCATGAGTCATTAATAGGCCCACAGTTTGACTCGTCTATCGTCCCAACGTCATCGTTATGCTTCATGCTAACAGAACAAAAACAATCGCAGGTCATGTTGGAAGGCGATGACAGCATTGATGTGGTATTCAAGTATCAGCCTTATAGTAAACTGCTCCATTCTATAAGACAATCCATGAATAAGAGTAAAGAAATACGGATGAGTAGCAAAGATAATAGTAGCAAAGTCATCGCTGTACATTCCTCTTCTGGGGGGACAGGTACAACGACTCTATCACTGACATTCTCTTCTCAACTCTCTCTATTTGATTTAAACGTTCTGTATGTCAATTTGGAGGAAATGAATTCGATCACATCCTTTCTTACTACAGAGGAAGAAGATGTATTCTCTAAACTATTATATTATGCACAGTCTGAGCGTGGGGCTGATAAGCTTGAACAGCAATTGTTAAGTTGTATCCGTTTCGACCCGAAATGGAAAATGGACTATATCCCACCTTTACACCTACCCGAGGAACTTAATGAACTATCTTATGATAATGTGACAACTCTTATACGGGCGATTCGTCAATTGCAATACGATTATATTATTTTAGATGTTGGACATTTGAATATGACCGTTCGAGACGCCATATTGTCTAGTTCGCACCAAATCTTTTGGATGATGAATGATTGTTTCCATAGTGTGAACAAAACGAAGCGTCATGTTGAATTACTCCAGTACAAAGATGAGCAGAAGACCAAGGCGTGGTTGGCCAAGACTTTTTTTCTATGTAATAAATATACAGGACAAAGAACGACGCTAGCATTCACACAGGACTGGTCTGTCACGGAGTATCTACCTTACATCCCCGAATGGAAAAATATTGTGAGCAAAGATCAAATGTTGACATCTCAAGTCTTCAATGAAAAACTTATACGTTTGCAACAACGCCTCAGTACTGAAGGGAGGGCTGTCCATGAATGAATATGAGTGGTTAGAACTAAAAAGAGAAGTCCAAAACAAAATAGACTTATCTACGTCTGTATCCGACAGCGACCTTCAGCAAGAAATTGAAGAAACTGTATTTCATTATGCTAAACAGCAATATATCGGTGTAAAAGAAAAGAAAGCACTAGTCGAACGTATTTTTCACTCACTAAGAGGGTTGGATATCCTACAGCCGTTAATGGATGATCCACACATTACTGAGATCATGATTAATAGTCCTAGGGAGATATTTATTGAGCGCGAAGGTAAGGTTTACCAGGAGAAAGTATTATTTGAAAATCAACAAAAGTTAGAGGACATCATCCAGCTTATTGTCGGTAAAGTTAACCGCATTGTCAATGAATCGACTCCAATTGTAGACGCTAGGCTAGAGGATGGTTCACGGGTGCATGTGGTACTACCTCCCATTGCTATAAAGGGGCCAACGTTAACGATTCGAAAATTCCCACAGAAACCCATAACGATGGATCAGTTAATTCAATGGGGATCGATATCAAAGGAAGCGGCCCTTTTTTTGCAAAGTTTGGTCCAAGCCAAGTTTAATATTTTTATAGGAGGAGGAACAGGGTCAGGAAAAACAACTTTTCTCAATGTATTATCCAGCTTTATTCCTGCTGAAGAGCGGGTGATTACAATTGAGGATTCTGCAGAGTTACAGATTCAAAATATTCCTAACCTCGTAAATTTGGAGACGCGAAACCCAAACACTGAAGGTAAAGGCGGTATATCTATTAAGGACCTTATTCGGGCATCGTTACGTATGCGCCCTAATCGTATCGTTGTAGGTGAAGTGAGAGGATCAGAGGCTTTGGACATGCTACAAGCTATGAATACAGGACACGATGGTTCTTTATCTACGGGGCACGCCAACTCCACTCACGATATGCTTAGTCGCTTAGAAACAATGGTATTAATGGGTGCCTCTTTACCAGTGGAGGTCATCAGAAAGCAAATATCCTCTGCTATTGATATTATGATTCACTTGTCACGACTCAGAGATATGACTAGAAGAGTAACGGAGATTAGCGAAGTGCTCGGTGTAGAGGATGGAGAAATTAAATTGAACCCATTATATGTTTTTGAGGAGCAGGAGGAAAGAGACAGCTTTGGGGCTATTGAAAGCTCACAGAACGTTCATCACTCTAAATTAGCGCAAGCGGAATCCAGACCTGGTAAGGTTGTGGGTGAGTTGAAGCCTACAGGTCGGGTGTTGCAAAAAGACTTTAAGTTAAAACTTGCAGGTGTTCAAAACCCGTTAATATCCATGTAACGCTATTAAAGTAAATCATAATTTATAGAGGGAGGTGGTATAGGAGTCAATGTTGACATTGCTGGCGCTTTCGTTAGTTGCAGGTGGATTGACCTATGGGTATTTGATAATTAGAGATAAGCGTGCGTCCTATGTGTCTGATTCATGGCAAAAAGATGAGGATCAGAATGGTGCTAGGAAACGTGTTCATCTAGCTCATGAAAATAAAAATCTCAATCAAAGTAAACAGCCTATTCACTATGAAACATACACGATGAGCACCTTTGAAAAAGTCGCATGGGCTTCATTGGCTATGTCTGCCCTTTTCGTTTTAGGTTATATATTTTATCAACGAATCCCGTTCGCGTGTTTAATATCACTTGCCGGCTTATATTATCCAAAGTTGAAAAGAAAACAAATAATTACCAAACGTCAACGGATATTGAATATGCAATTTAAAAATGCATTACACGCTTTATCTTCTAACCTATCTGCTGGAAGATCAATTGAAAATGCTTGTCTAGAAGTCATAAGCGATTTGAAACTTTTGTACCCAGACCTTGAAACATTCATGACCAAAGAATTTGAACGGATGACAAGGAAAATGCAAAACGGTGAAAGCTTAGAAGAAGTATTTTTAGACTTTAGTAAGAGGAGTGGTGTGGAAGATATAAAAACTTTTACTCAGATTTTAGTCGCATGCAAACGAAAGGGTGGGGACCTTGTGGATGTTATACGACGAACGAGTCAAATTATGGGTGAAAAGTTAGAAATCCAACAAGAGATTCATGTTCTTCTCGCACAAAAAAAATTCGAATCCCAGTGTCTTAGTATTATTCCTTTTACCATGGTTGCCATCCTTGCGTATAGTTCACCAGATTACGTCGCACCATTGTATGAAACTGCCGTCGGAACAGTCGTCATGACCATTTCATTATTAGCATTAGGCATGACTTATTGGTGGTCCACAAAGATTATGAATATTGAGGTATAAATGCAATGACCATACTGTTTATTTGTCTTGTTATACAGTGTTTGTGTCTCATTATACTTTGGTACTCGGCACACCGTTATTGGTTAAGACATGGGAATAATAAGCTAGATATAACGGCATACAAGGAAGCATACGCTCTACCATTCTTGGCACACATGTCATTCTATCTCGTAAAACACCTAGCATTACCTGTACGTTTTTCAAAGGTCGTACTTCCCCTACATCAAAGATGTATGATCATCTATGGTCAACAAGAAGGGAGTAAGCATACAGAATTTTTCATAACGCAATTGATATCTACTGTGATCACATCAGTTTTCATGACAACCTTCCTAGGATTAGCGAGTGGGGACATGGCACTATTTTTCTTTGGTTTATTTTTGTGCTTTCTAATCCCATATATTCTCATAATTGGCTTGGATAAACAGATAAATGAAAAGCATTATGACATTCATATGCAATTGCCAGAATTGATAGACAAAATGACATTATTTATAAATGCTGGTGAAACGGTACAGAAAGCACTCATCCAAAGTGTTGATCTCAAGGTGACCTCAAACAGTTTTTTTCAACAAGAGTTACAAAAAACGATTAAAAGACTGGAGCAGCAAATATCATTACCTCAAGCATTAGAGGAGTTAAGTCAACGTTGTGGTCTGCAAGAAGTCTCAGTTTTTACAACGACAATATTGTTGAATTATAAACGCGGGGGACATGAATTGGTAGACGCATTGAGAGATCTGTCAAAACGTTTATGGGAAAAACGTAAAATAGCAACAAAAACAAAGGGTGAACAGGCTTCTTCTAAACTTGTGTTTCCGATGGTTATTATTTTCATAATCGTAATGGTGATTATAGCGACACCAGCTATGATGATGTTTTAACGATATTTTACTTAGTATTATCTGATAAGGGGGATAACTAAAATGGCACAAGCATTTAAAAAATTTTGGAATAATGAAGAAGGGTTAGGAACATTGGAAGTGATTCTGATTGTAGCTGTATTAGTTGGAATCGCCATTCTATTTAGAAATCAGATTATAGAATGGGTCAACAAGATTTTAGGAAGTACGGATAGTCAGATCGATCAGTTTGACGCAGGATAGGCCGATGAGAGGTAGGATGACATTTTTTAAAGATACGAGGGGGAGTTTCACTTTAGAAGCAAGCCTCATTTTTCCTATTATATTCGTTCTTATAATCATGTTTTTGTTTGTCTCTATCCTTATTTATCAGAAAGTGACACTACACTATGTTGCATCTTTAGCAGCTGATCGTACAGCTTACACATGGGATAACAGCTTTAAACAACCTTTTGAAGGTGAATTTAATATATCTGAGCGAGATGATTTGTATTGGAGATTAACCGATGATCGTTTACTCAGCTCTATGTTTGGTCTCACTATGAGAGGAGAAAGTAACGTCACACTCGAGAAGGATAGGGAATATACGGGACTGTCAGAGAGAAAGCTATATCGTATTGTCCCTTATTTACCAAACGACCTTGAGGGCACCATGACTTTTCAGAATGGAACGACGTCACGAAGTATCAGGGTAGAGATTGAAAGCCCGTTGCGTATGCCACAGTTTATAACACATATTTTTGGTGAAACGCTAAAAGCTTTCGGTCAGTCAATTATCGTTGACCCCGTTGAGTATAATCGAAATGTCCAAATGATGTGGGATTATTATGATAAGTGGCCAAAAGACACAAATATAAACAAGATTCTTGAAAGGCAAAGCCAAAAAGAAGGTTCTTAAGCTTGTTCGTGATGTTTTACATCTAATAGATAAAAAGTGAACAAAGGTAGGGTTCAAAAACAGAATTTTGTATACTAATTTTTTTATTCGAATAACGAAGGACTGGTGATGCAACTCTTGAGACAGTTCTATTCATCTGAAAGGGGTTCAGTCTCCCTTTTTCTAATGATGATATTCATTGCAGTGTTTTTCTTTAATGCTGTACTCATCGATTACGCACGTGTCATGGCCGCTAAAAAGCAGGCAGACACTGTCCTTAAGTCAGCCACTAGATCGGTCATGTCTTCTTACGATACGGACCTTTTTCAACGTTTTGGCTTATATGGCCTAGAGAATAAAAACAATGAAGAGATGCTCAAAAGTATCATAGAAGATAGGCAACAAGATCAGGGCCTTTTTGAATTCGTTGACCTGGCTATAGAGGAAGTTGAAATGGAGGTGCCAGAGGAAAGACATTTAGGTCATGAAACTATTTTTACTAACCAAATCCTCGAAGATATGAAGTACAAAGCGCCTGTTAATTTCACATTGGAAGTCATAGATAAATTTAAACCTATGGCTCTAAGCTTAGGAGAAGCTTCATCAGCAGTAGATAAACTCCAGGATATCCAAACTTTATATGAACAACGAGAGCAAGAAATTGGACACATGTTAGCTCAGCAGGAACAAGCTTACGATTTAATTGATCAAAGTATGTACCGAGAATTAGTACAAGAGAACAAAATCGTTGATGGATATGAGGGTTATGTTCAAGCGTACTATGATGATCACCAATCTCAAGAAGAAACGCTTGACAATAGCATGGTTGGTGGGACAGACGATATCACAGCTCAAACCACCATGCATCAGTATAAACAAGATGCAAATGATCAAATTAAACAGTTGCAGGCTTTGCTGGATGCACATGAAAACAGTCTACAGATAGCAAAAGAAGCAGTGGCTGAAGCGCGACATTTCAATCATCAAATCAAAAGACGTATACAAAGAGAGGATGCCCAGGAGGATTATAAAGCTGTATATCATGATCAGTCCGTATCTGATCCTGTTAGGGCTAATGTAGATGGTAGAGATGCAATAAGAGAGGTGGAGCAAAGCTTAGAAGTCATGGTTTGGAAACAGAGTTTCTTCGATCAACTAGAACTTAGGCTAGAGGATCAAATAGAAGCGACTTCAGGGATCGCCAGTAACATAGAGCATTTTGAACAGAACTATAGACAAGCAATAGACTTAAATCCAGAATTAATTGCCGAGAGTGGCAAGGTTACGTTGTATCATGAAACTTTACAAAATGATAAACAAGCTATGCAAACAAAACTCAATGCTTATCAGAACGAAGTCCATTCCTTATTACAGGAACAGACGGAGGCTATTCAGGAACAGGAGGAAGGGCGTTCCAAAGACATTGAGGAGACCTATAAGCAGGAAGGGAATGAACAGCTTAACAGGTTTAAAGAGTGGTTAGAGAATATTAAATCCATTGATGAAAAAAGAGAGAGCTTTGAGCAGGTCTCTGAGTTGGCCAAGCATTATAAGGACATCAACCAAAACAGTCGGAATTTGTCCTCTCATAACCCCACTACATTTGAAGCAGAAAAAGGGGATGAGGCTATGGGGAATGCTGTAAACGGTATGAATCAATTATTTGGTCAAATGATAGATCATCTCAATACGATGAGAGACCACTTATATACTAATGAGTATTTAATGGAACGTTACACATCCTTCGAGCCTTCACGTTATGAAGGTATAAGTGTGAGAAATATGCACGAATATACGGATATATTCGACGTTCAGCAGCAGGAAATAGAATTTAGCCTGTATGGTTTATCTAGTCCAGAAGGTAATCTCATAGCTGCATTTGGGGAAATATTTGCTTTGAGAATGGCCATTAATACACCTAATGCATTCCAGTATTGTACAAGAGCAGGTCATCCTTTAGCTGTGCTTGCTTGTGTTATTGCCAGATCGATTCAGGAGGCGGTTAAAGATGTGCAATCTATGATCCGCGGCCAAAGTATAGCGCTTTTTCCTAAAACCAGCGTGCTCGTCAATTATAGAGACCACTTACGTTTCTTGTTGTTTATGCACTCAGGTCGTGATCGCCTATACCGTATGCAAGCTCTGATACACAACAGTGGGATAGACTTGGTACAGAAACAAACATACTTACATGCTAAGAGCGTTTCTTCGTTTCGTTTGTGGTTCCTACCAGGGGTGATGAAAGCCGTCAGCTATACCCCCTTAGACCAAGGAAGAATAGAGGGGAATATCTATTACATTGAGAAGCGTTCGGTATTCTCCTATGAGTAGTAGACTAGCCCTTGATCAGAGTGACAAATAATAAAATTCAGTCGTTACGAAAGAGAAGGTCATATGAGACACAAGCCTAACAGTTTTAAGACCCAATCAAACGGCGGTATTGTCCTTGAAGCGTCCATTATTTTACCTTTTTTTCTGTGCTTTATGCTCTTTTTAATCACGCTTATTCGGATTGCTCTAATAGATATTACCTTACACCATGGTGTGAATGAGGCTACAAAACAATTAGCTAGTCAAATGTATTTGGCCGATAAGACTTACCAAGCATTTAGTGAATCCGAGTATGGCACAGATTTAGAAGAGAATGTTGACAAGATAAAGGCGGATATGAACCCGTTAAAGGATCTCTCCGCTGATCAGAAACAAGAACTTGAGCTTTACTCAGAAATGGCACTTCAAACCTTGAGAACGAATCAAGGTTGGAGGGACCTAGAAGATCAATTCTATCACAGTATGGTAGGCCGTTACTTTCGTCCATTAGTCGATCGCCATGTTCATCATGCATGGATAAATATTGAACATGTGATGGTGACAGATGTTCAGCTTCCTAATCTAAAAACAAAAGAGCACCCTTATGTCAGTCTAGAAGTCCGTTATGACATGCAGCTCCCAGTTCCGTTCTTTTACAAAACTGTCCATTTTCAACATCGAGCGTATGAAAGAGCCTGGGTAGGTGATCACTATCTAGATCAAAATGGAAGACGTACGGGAGATGAAGATAATAGGGAAGAGGAGGAGAAGAGCGAAAATGGGGACGGCGATCATGACGGTCAAGACGACAAGGAAGAGAACCGAGAGAATGAGGAGGATGATGAAGAGGATAATCTCATCATTCATTCTGTCACATCACCCGTCCAAAGAGGCAGAGGTGTGACCATTATTGCTGAAGGTCCACCCAATCAAACGGCTAATATACGTCTTTATTATCAAAGTGGTTTCCAAAAAGAGGTGAGTTGTACTTCTAATGCTAATGGCTGGTTTAAATGTGATATTCGTATAGGCGGAAACTCAAATGAAGGATCTTACACCGCAAGAATGACCGTAGATGAATTGGAAGATGAAGGGTCATTTCAGGTCCTTTCTAAGGCGAATATGGAAGAGTACATCAGAGATAGGGAAGGCCAGGTTAATGGCCATTAACTGAGGAGTGACACAAATGGGGGCATATATTCTATTACTACTAGTGATTTGTATCGCATTTTATACCGATATACGGACAAATAAAATTCCTAATGCACTAACAATTGGTGCTGTCTTAGCAGGGGGCCTCTTTCACCTTTTAAGTCATGGTGTGAGTGGGTTAATCTTAGCTACAAGTGGACTGTTGATCGGAGGGGGTATATTTTTCATATTGTACTTGATCGGAGGCGTTGGGGCAGGGGATGTGAAACTTTTTGCCGGTATAGGAGCATTAGGCGGTATAGATTTCGTACTATACTGTGCGATGTACTCCATCTTGTATGCAGCTTTTGTAGGTGTGATCACCCTATTTTTTAATCGCGTACATAGGAAGCGTATGTTTCATTTCATCCTTTTACTGGTAACCAATCTTAAACAGTGTGTTCATCATATGAAATACACTGGACAGAAAAAGGAAAAAGTGCACTTTCCATTTATGATTGCGGTTATGCCTGGTTACTTAACAACACTCTACTACTTTATGTAACATTTAGAACGGCTAAATGTTAGTTATAGGGGGGGGGAAGAATGAAGGCGCAATTACAGGGACTCATTTACAAATATGTTCAAGAACAAGGCAAGTATTTAATTTTTGAACAGGAATCAGGTCTTTCTTACCACCATCTGGGGAAGCTCCAAGTACAGATGATGATAAACAACAATATTCCTCGAGTACTCCCATTAGAAATAGAGGAGAAAGACCTTATACTGAGACTCAGATATACGATGGGTACAAAAAGAGCTCTCACTCACTGGTTAAAAGGCAATACACTGACACAAAAGTCTTTTCTTTATATGCTCTTAAGAGTTGTTCAAACCATAATTGATAGTCAAGATTTCATGCTCCCAGAAAGAGGTTTTGTCATTAGTTCGGATTTTATCTTTGTAGAGGATGACGTTTCTGATTTGTGTTTATTATATCTGCCTCTCAAAGAACACAAGGATGTCCTCACAGCTGAGAATCAATGTAGAACGCTCGCTTTGTCACTCATCCCATATATTGATGAATTAAACGGAGAAGTGATACAGGAGCTCATGCGTCGATTGCAAGGTGAAATCTCGCTACTTGAGTTGAAGGATGCGCTTCAAACGTGTCTAAAACAGATGGCTTATCTAAACGGTCCACAATCAAATGAACGATTAGGGCATAAGGACAATCAAGGAGAACCACAATTTGAGCAACAGGTTCAACAACACAATGCTGAGGATAAGGTAAGGGTTCATCCTTCAAGCAATAAACAGAATCCTCCAAGAAGTGTATCAATTAAACCACAAGTACATCAGCCTTTTCAGCGGGAAGGAAACCCATTCGCCAAGCGCGCCTTTAAACAGTGGCCTGAAGTGAATCAAGGCAAGGGGATAAACCAGAAGCATAATAACCATGCTCACCCGAAAGACACATCCGTGTACAGTCAACTACCCGCACTAAGCTCTAGGGGAAAGACTTACCTCTTTTTGATGTGCTTGATACTAACAGCGTTGGTGTGGAAAGGGTACGAGCTTTTTCCCTCGGAAGGGATGCTATATTTATCTATTGGATCCACGATACTGATATGGAACGGGGGATTCATTTTTCACTCTATTTGGCGGCCACAAGCATTGTTAAGAGGTGCTAGAATGTCTGCAGCCAGTCCAGATGTAGAACAAAAAGAAACCTCTGGACAACCTCAAGATTCTATTTCGGCTCAATCTGGCTCTTCTCCTCTTAAGCGGCAATCATTTGCAAAAAAATCAAAGGCGAATGAGAAGGCCAATAATAAAGCAAATTCCCTGTCACAACAGAGTGCTAAACACGTTGACCAGGGGCCCGAGAAAGGCAACCAGCCAGGACTTCAACATTTAAGGGAAAACCACAGTGTGCGTGATCAAAAACTGCACGACCAAACAAATGAAGCTCAGGCTTCCTTGGATCAATATTATGCTCAACTCCCACAGCAAACGAAAATCCTTCATGCTTCAGCACGTCGGGAAGAAGATCCGACCGTTGCACTAGATCAGCATAGAGGGGTTAACGCCTTAGGTGCCTCAGTCGACTCCACTTATACGCTTATCAAGGCGTCACAGTCAGGGCAGCAAGAGCGCATTACCATACAACACACGCCTTTTGTCATCGGTCGGAATGAAGGGAAAGTGGATTTTGTTGACTCAGAAGCTGGAGTATCTAGAGCTCATTTTGAATGTGTTCAACTGGGCGAGGGGTTATTTATTCGCGATTTAGATTCGAAGAACGGTACGATGCTCAATGGGGAAAAAATAACGCCTAATGAACTTTTGAGAGTAACCGAGGGCGATGTTATTAAAATAGCATTATCACAATATACAATAACGACTGAGGCTCATATGAGAGAAAGTCAAAGTGCGTTATGATGCTTTTTCGGGTATATGCTACAGAAAGGAGGAAGTCAGGTGAGAAATAAGAGGGGACAGTTAATGGGTGGAGACATCTTACAAGATCGCTATCTGATCCTTTCTTTACTAGGTCGAGGTGGAATGGGCAGTGTATATTTAGCCAAAGATTTAAGATTAAATGGTAAACAATGGGCTATTAAAGAAGTGAAGACGACAATGGAACAACAGATGTTTTTAGATGAAGCGCACATGTTGTCAGGTTTAAGTCATCCTTCACTACCTCATATTATAGATTTTTACCCCCCAGACAAGGATGGTTACAGTTACTTAGTCATGGATTATATACAAGGTAAAACGCTGCACCAAGAATTTGAAGATGATCAACGTCAATTTACGACAGATCGAGTCGTACAAATTTCTATTCAAATTACAGAACTATTAACCTACCTCCATACCCAACAACCTCCTGTTATTTTTCGTGATTTGAAACCGAGTAACATTATGTTAAACGGGGAAACCGTAAAGCTCATAGATTTTGGTACGGCTAGGTGGTATCAACATGGCAAAAAGGAGGATACCATCCCTTTGGGAACAGTAGGGTTTGCCGCTCCCGAACAGTTTGAAGGAAACCAAAGTGACCCACGAACAGATATCTACTCATTAGGGGCGATGATGTACTATTTATTGACGCAGGGACAGTATATTCATCAACAGGATAATCGGACGACCCTTACTTTAAATAGGCTTATGAGTGGAACTTTGAACAAGTCTAAACTCGCTAGCATTATCAAAAAGGCCACGCGTACGAATCCAGAGAATCGTTATCAAAGTGCTAGTGAGATGCAGGAGGAACTCCAGTCATGCGTAGATGATTTACATCTACGGCTTCATGATCAAAACCAAACACTAGCGCCAGTTCAAACTTTTAATATGCCTACAAAATGTATATTGATAGGTTCTTTATGGCCAGGAGCAGGGTCTACCACCCTAACTATGAATATGGCGAGGCATTTTGCGAGACAGGGAATACGCGTGGCATATGTTGAACATCCACAAATTTCTCCGTATATGTTTGACTATCTTAACATCGCATATAAAGAAGAAGTTGTAAGCGATCCGCAAGTGCTGCACATACACCATATAGATCATCATGCTACACGTAAAGATAAGGGAATGTCAGACGAAACAGTCTTAAGAAGATGGGAAGAAGATGGTGTTGTCTGGGGGATGCGCGATCCGAGGCAATCCTATAACGACACGTGGACAAAAGATGATTTCTTTCAAACACTATTTCTTTATAAAGATGTGTCTATCATTTTAATTGATATCTCTACGTTATGGTTGTCTGATGGCGTCGATGCATTTTTACCATTTACAGACCATGTGTATCTTTGTGTTGAGCCCGATCCGGTAAAAGTTGATCGCTTGGCAAGTCCAGACACGACGGAGAACCGAATCTATCACCACTTATTAGAGCGAGATAGTAAAGAGGACATAAATTTAGAGCTGATTACAATGAAAATGGCACATACGGTACCGTTGAAGGAATGGAAAAACTGTTTTGTAAAACAGCCGAACACGTATATTCCGTATGTTCCTTACCCCGTCATAGCACGTGCGAGTTGGAGGAGTGAGTTTATTATTGATGACAAGGATTATGGATCAGTTATGGAGGAAGCATTACAGGACATCAGTGAAAAATTTATACCCGATACAATATTAGCGAGCACACAAAAAAGCCAGTCTTCTATATCATTTTCAAAATTAAAACAGTGGTTCCAATGGGCACGGAGCAATTAATTATGTGTATATGTGGAGGAGATCAATGTTAAAGTGGCTAAAATTATTTATTCCAGTATTGATATTAGGGACAGGTATTGCATTTATATTTGCATTTGAATTTTATCTAAAGGATAAAGTTTACACTATCCCGGTTATTGTCGCTGCAGAAGATATTGCATTTAAAGAAAGTCTTACAGCAGAGAACACAGAGGTGGTGCACATTAGAAGAGATCATGTCATTCAAGGTGCATATTCCCCTGAAGTCTATCAATCTGAAGTGTTGGGACAATTATCTGCCATTGAAATTAAAAAAGGGACACAACTGTATTCAGCTTTGATCGATCATCACAACCTCACTCCTAGGTATGACAGAGGAGAATTTATTGCGCCTATCCCTAATCGGTGGATATATGCCGTACCTGGGAGCTTACGTCGAAGTTACCATGCTGATTTTTATGTCACAAAAGAATCGAATGATGTTGTTTTAGAAATTGATGAGAAATCTGGAATGAGTGATATTGAGTTAGACACAAAACCAATCTTATCAAATGTTAAAGTCTTGCATACGAGAGACTCTTCGAATCGAGAAGTTCGTAATATACAAGAGAGTGAGTATGATGCGACCGCTAATATCTCAAATATCGAAATAATAGCCACGGAAAAAATGCTAAACACAATGAAGACATACGTTGAACAAGGCTATAAGTTGTATATCACATACAAGCAGCAGCCCGAATAGTAGGTTTTGATGTGGGAGATATTCAAACAGAATATGATGTATTTTCCAATTATTCATCTTGATCGTTATAAAAAAGTGTGTATAAGAGAAAGGAATGGATCCATTTGAAATTAATCGCACAATATATGGGGCATGATGATGAACTTTACAATTTTTTATATCAAAGTCACGATTTAAGTGTGCACCGTATTGATAGTCTAGATGATCAGGTCCATGGGGACATCCTTATCGTTTGTGATCAAGTTTTACATTACAATGATTTGCACGTATTAGCTAAATATACGCATCAAAAAAAATACTATTTATATCACAAAAATGAAGATGAGCAAACAATATCTCAAATTGAAACGATTTGTGATAGCGCTAATATCACGATGGTGCCCGTAGAAGGTACAGTAGATCAACAAGCGAGGTGCATCATAGATAGTCTAGGACCAAGTGATGCTCAGCGAAGATCCAATGTAGTATGTTGCTTTTCTACCATTGCGAATATAGGGCTTACTTCAACCGTTCTAAGTGTGGCGACTAGTATTCAGTCCGTAGTAGAAGGAAAAATCGGTGTTCTAGGTTTGAATGCTTGGGATGACGGGGTGGATCATCTCCCTTATAAAGGAAAATATCTAAATGAAGTCAAAACCCAACTCACTAATCAACTCTTAACGCCTGAGAGATTGAGAAGCTACTTTCATTATGATGATAAATTAAAATTTCACTACCTAGGTGGAAATCAGAATACCAAGATGGAAAGATTGTTCACGACCCAAGAAATAGATTATCTTATTACTCTGGCTCAGAAAGCGTTTGATCTCGTGATCATCGACGCGGGTAGTCATTTCGATAATGCTAACTTATTAAGAAGCCTTTTAAATTCAGACCTAAAGCTACTCATTGTCAATCAACAGAGAAAAGCGATTAAAAAGTTTGAGCAACAGTTCCAACATGTCATCAGTCCGCTAGGGTATACCAAAACGGATTTTTTGTTAATCCTTAACGCTTATGTTGATGACCCAGGCCTGCCGAGTGAGAAAGATATATACACTGATTTGGGAATACCATATTTGACATCTGTACCGAGCTTAAACCATATCGGGATAAGCTCAGAGACACATCAGAAATTACTCTATTTTTACGAGAATTCAATGTATCAAGAGGCGATTGATCATATTGCAAGGGGTATTATTGGAAGAACCAGACTTAAGGTAAAGCAAACGGTGACTCATACAAAACCGCGCCGTCGATGGCAGATATTAACGAGACTTGGAGTGTAAATATGACATTACAGGATAAATCAAATGAGTCTGTTTTTGATTTAAATGCGTATCTAAATGAGCATGCTGTCACAGTTGAGCATCATGTAAGTACAAAGGATAAGACGTTCAATTTTGAGCAAGTATGGAGAAAAGTGAAGCAATATATTGATCAACTTTATGATTCTAAAAAGGTGTCCACGCAAGAAAAAGAACAACGCCTACACTTAGAGTATCAAGCTATGATAGGTCATACAGCATCCGAAAAGTATCTCATCGACGAGATAGAAAGCTATCTTAGAGAACAACACTTGTTACATGTAGGATATCCTGCTTTTTATCATTCTCTTGCAGAAGCTTGTTTTCATGAAATATACGGCTTTGGTAGCTTTGCCAAATGGCAGGCATTCCCCCATTCGACAGACGGCATTATCCAAGGTAAGGACATCTGGTTCAACATTAACGGCAAATTCATACGCCAAAAGGAAACGTTACGAGATGAAGCGCATGTGTGGGAAATTATCCGTACGTTACAGCTAAGAGTCCGCGGACTTCGTATCAACGAAAACCAACCTGAAGCTGAATTTGATCGTGAAGATGGTACACGAATAAAGGTGGTCGTTCCTCCACGATCCTATAAACCTACCATCATATTTCGTCGCTTTATCATCAATCAATATTCCTTTCAGGAACAAGCAGAACGAGGTACGATTGCGACAGACGATGTGCCCCTATTTGAAAACCTAGCAAAATTACAGCTAAACACAATCATTTCAGGGAAGGTGCAGTCAGGTAAATCAACATTCCTCAAGACATTCTATTCTGCAAGAGACCCGAATCTTGTGGCTGTACTTATTGAGTCTTCGCCTGAAAGTTATCTCAAAAGAGATTTCCCTGAACGCCTTGTTCATGACTTTTACACAAGCGATGGTAACATCCATCAAGTCATACGCGATGTTTTGCGTACTCCCCATGACTACATTATTGCGCAGGAAGTCAGGGGAATTGAGGCAGAAGGTGCCATTGCCGGAACTGAAAGAGGGACAAGAGGTTTACTCATGACCTATCATATTACAAATCCTAAAAATGTACCGAGGCAACTAGCAAAGCATATAACGGACGCTTTTCCTGCTCGAATTGAACATCATGAGATGACGAGAATAGCGGAGCAGTTAGATATTGGTATTACAATGACCACCCTGTCTAACAATGAGAAGCGGGTGACGTCTGTTTACGAAATTTGCTATGACGATGAAACGGAACAAGCTTGGATTAATACATTTATCCATTACAATGAGGAACTTGATACTTGGTTTTATAATGCTAATATTTCAGAGAGCTTACAAGAAAAAATGAGAGCGTATCATCCACGACGAGCTCAAGCGTTCATTCGACATCTGCGAGATAGGGCAAGCGCGAATCCTTACCATAACAAGACGATATTGAAATGTTATTAGGGGGTTTATATGTGGAGTGTAATTCTGGAGCTAAGCTTCAAAGTACTAGGTTACTCAATGATCATATACGGTTTATGGCGCTGCATAACGCCGTTAGTTAGACCACTTCTAGCTGAGCGTTCGTTAAAGGTCAGCAGACGAAGGCTACGAACGCATAACGAAGTAGAGAGTGCCAAGCGACTAAAACAAAACTCTTCATACATCATTCAGCATTTAGAGATGGTCTACAATTCCCTAAATAAAGAGGACCGACCACAAGCCGTGACACAGTTCATTTTCTTAACACTAGTCCTATTCTCTGTTTCTACAATATTACTGACAATGGCTTTACAAGATATTATTTTAGGATTGTTTTTAGGGTTACTTATCGGTTCGCTACCTTATACGACAGCAAGGATAAGGTTGAGTGGACTTCGAGCAAGAAATTCAATCACATTTTTAAATATCTTTCATATTATTTTATCTCATTATCAAAGCACTGGAAAAGACATCTACTTTACGTTGGTCAACACGTTACAACAGGTCCAAGATCCAGATATGAAACAAACTTTAATTAAGCTGGTTAATGCGATGCAAGTTCAAAAATCACCTAGAGAATTTGATCGTGCTGTGCAAGTGTTTATCTACTCTATCGATAGTCAGTTTGCGAAACGTTTTGGCAAATTAGTTTTAAAAGCGCATATCTCAAGAGCTGATATATTCCAATCGTTGGTCCATTTAGATCAAGACATAAGAAAGAGAAAAGTAGATATTGAGGAAGAAACAACGCGAAACCAAGATACGGTTTGGCAAGGGTATTTTTCAATGTTTGCCTTACCATTGGCCATTTTCTTCTCTTACCAGATGTCTGGTGTGCTTAATTATTGGTATTTTTTCACACAAAAGACGACGTTATCGTTATTTATTTTATGTTTGGTATTAAGCGGCCTGTCCACACTTATGGCCAGTGCAATGCGAAAGCCAAAAGCAGATATCTAAACGGTCATGAACAAATACACTTTGCACTAGAATCGAATGGAGGTGTCTTATGGAGTGGATACCTATTACAACCTATATTATTTATAGCACTGTGGTACTCGTAGCCACACTAAAAATGTATCAATTTTTAACGACAGAAACAGAGCGCAAACGTTACCGTACAAAGATTCAGCGAGTGGTTGATGAGCGTAAATATGAAATGATAAAAAAAGCTGAACAGACATCATTAGAAAAGAAGCTAAAACGAGCGGGTGTCCCTAGTATTATAAATGCATTTCGTTTCCAGGTGTGTAGGTGGACGGTGATCAGCACCCTTTGTGTTTATTATGTCATCCTACCGTCGATTGACCAGCATAGTGTCCCAATGTCTTCTCTGCTAGGCGTTGTGACGCTGCTTATTCTGAGTAGTCCAAGCTTACGTTTTTCACTAACGAATTATTTATTAGATCAACTTAGGTTATTTAGGGAACGTAAAAAGCATCAAGAATTATTCACCCTGTTTGACATGCTTCAAGCAGAACTCACAAGTTTAACAGAGGGACAGGAAATCAATGTATATAACCTTATACGCGAAAGTGTCCCATACTTTCAGTATATTAACCATGCTTTGTTAAAGTTTCTTTATACCTGGAAATACGACCCTCGCCTGGCTAAGACACAGTTTTCAACTGAAGTAGGAGGTGAAGATGCAGAAACACTCAGTAATATCTTGTATAAAATTGATGATACGTCCAAGGAGGACGCCATACAAATTTTAAAGGGCGCTTCTAAAGTGTTCTCAGTTTCCTATTTTGAAGGGGGGAATCGAAAGAAGGAAAAACGTTTTATTCTTATAGATACCTTTTTCTTTTGTGTAAACTTACTGACGATTGCATGGCTATTACTGATGATTGTGACGATGTTTACCGATCTATTAGAAACGACTAATTTGTAAATTTATAAAAATAAGAGCTAAACTAGGAGGAATAAACGATGAGATTAGCAATTAAAGAATGGTTGTTACTAGGAATAGGCGTCTTAGTTATTAGTACATTAGTGTTCAATACAATGTATGATACTGTGACGGATAAAGCGAATGAAATGGACAGTACGATTAACTCTACGAACCTACCAGAACAGGGGAGCGAAGGATAGCGTTATTATTGTTTTTATCGACATAGTAGTCCAAGATTTTGAAATGTTCATTTATAAGGGTGTGTGAGTGACGTGAGAATAACACTGTTTGAATGGCTACTTCTTCCGTTCGTGCTTTGGGGTGTTTTTCAAGGCGCGTTGTATTACCATGCAAACCAGGTGGAGGAGGCCATACATATTGCAATGTATGAAGGCTCAAAGAAAGCTGCTGTTCAAGGGCAATTCACAGACGATATATATCAGGACATGCTGCAATATCTCGAGCGCATCCATCACTTTGATCCGAGTAAGGTAGACATTAAAGGAACAGAGACAATCACGGAGAGAGGAGAATATTTACATTTAGAAATGAGTGTACCGAAGCCTCGAATGCACGTTTTGCCACTCTTTAAGGTTCAATCTCATCATCTATTTCACTTTGAGAAATATATGATGAGTGAATATATTTCGGAGTGGGGGCAGTCATGAGGGAAACCATTAGAGTTTGGATCATTGTAACCTTCTCTATCCTTGTGTGGGTGTTACAGTTTAATCTCATTACAGATATTAAGGCGAGCCGCTACTTAAAAGAAGAAGTAGAGATTGCCCTTCATGATGCTGGACTTCAATTAGATGAGTACGCATTAGCGCAAGGGGATGTTATTTATCACCAACAGCGGGCTTATGACGCGTTCGTCAATAGTCTTGAAAAAAATACAAAACTGAATTACCTAGAGCCAAGTGCTCTATCATTTTATGAGGATTCTTTTGAGGTCGTCGTCTTCGACATACTAGATGAAAGCAATACGAGATTTCCTGTTGAATATGAACATCCAGATTATTTTCTATCCCGAATCTATGAAGGTCCCACCATTATTGCCGTTGTAGAAACTTATGGGCCGCGGTATTTCAACGGTGTGAAACAGAAAATTAGAAGAGGAGCTTCTTACACGTATTATCACTAAATTTAAGAGGTTCTATGATGAAGAGACAGCCACTCATCCAATAGATTAACCGATATAGACTTTGACTAATACGAACACGATGTGCCCCCCTTAACGAAATAAAAAAGGAGGGGTGCCCCTCCTTTTTTGAGTATCAATTGGTTGTCTCTTAAGTATAGTTATTATGATTCATTAGAAATTTTGTCTCTAAACGGATTTCCTTTACTCGTTTTCTCACCTTGATTTTGACTTTGGTTTTCTTTTTTGTACGAGTTATTTTTTAGGTACTGATCAATTTCGGATTGTGTGTTATTTTTAGGTTTCTGCTGGTTACTGCTGTCCTGTTTAGTATACATGCTCTTCTGATAGTAATCGGGGATATCCTTCTTTTTCTCTTGGGATGGTTCTTGTTGTGATGCTTGATCTGAACTTTTTGCCCCACTATTATTTTTCATGAAGTTCTTACGGAAATCGTTGTTGCTTTTCTTGTTTGTGTCTTCGGCTTGCTGAGGTGTTTTTTCAGCACCTTCAGCTTCTTTTTTCTCATTATGCGTTGATGCGACGTTTTTATTTGTAGACTCATCACTGACATCGTCTTTTTTCACATCATCATTTTTTTTGAGAAAGCTTTTACGGAAGTCATTATTACTTTTGTTTGGAACTTCTTGAGCTTCCTCTTCACTCGCTTTTGCTTCTTTTTCCGTATGCTCATCTTTTGTGGGTGCAGCTTCTTTGGATTGTTCTTCTTTAACTAGTTTTTCGGCTTTAGGATTTTTTTTCAAGAAATCATCGCTGAATTTGTTTTTTGAGCTTTTAGTGTCTTTAGTATCCTCTTCATCGAAGACAGGCACCTTTTTGACAACGGTACCTTCTGTAAATTCGTCAATGGTGAGTAACCCTCTGTTGTCAATGAAATGATACTTTGTGTCAACGTTTTTCACGTGTTGTAAAGCTTTATGTATAGAAGAATCATAATCATAATTTACAATAATCATTCTTGTATCTTCTTCAAACTCAGACTGATAGAAGGCAGATTTCCAAACAATATCTCGGTCTTCCTTGCTTACATGAAGTTTAATTAAGGTGAGGGTCCCCTCACTATCTCTTGCGACTAAATCAATGATATCGGAATCGACTTCTTTGTGTCTCTCTTCAACCTCCAATCCCTCTTCAATGAAGTCGGGACATTCTATAATGAATTCTTCTAAAAGTCTTTTACTTTCAAAAATATATTTAGACAAAAACTTGAGGTGACTCTGATTATCTCCTATTGTACGCATGCTCATTCACAACCTTTTTCAAAAATTTTAAAAATAGAAGAACGCTTCGAGGACAGAAGAAATGGACAAGTTTGAATGTCCACAGAAGGTTACAATGTTCTACTCTTTTCTATGTATTTCAACAAATTTTTCAGATTTCCTTTCTTCTTGTCAAAAATTTTTAACCAAGTATTATTAAGTATTTATGAAGGGAAAATGACAGTTTCGTATGTGATTATGTTAAGCACATATCAGATATAAATCAGATTGTAAGTACAAATCAATAAATGATTCGCACAACTCGACATCATTTACGGGGGGCGTCCTTAAATATATATAAAACTTCGTCTGTAAATTCAAACGAACCTAGCCTTTCGCTTATTTTAACGCCCTCTTAGAGTCAGTCAGGTTTGTCATAGTAAAAAAGGCAGCTGCCCCAAAGATAGGTCAGCTGCCACACGTGTTATTTTAATTTTAGTGATCGATGGTAAAACTTTTTTCCAATTCATCCACTAGTGTGCCAACATAAGCAACGGCTTCGTGAATCGGCTCAGGTTGAGACATGTCAACTCCAGCATATTTCATCAGTTCTAACGGCTTCATCGTTCCTCCTGCTTTAAGTACTTCTAACCAGCGATCAATTGCCGGTTGACCCTCACGTTGAAATAATTGTGCGACAGCAGTTGAAGCGGTTAAACCTGCTGAATAAGTATATGGATATAAACCCATGTAGTAATGTGGTTGACGCATCCAAGTCAGACTTGCGCCTTCGTCAATGTCAACCGTGTCGCCCCAAAAATTCTGAAGTAAATCCCGCTTCTGTTCTGATAGGGTGGATGCCGTTATGGGCTGTCCTTCCTCTGCCAATTGATAGACTCTACGTTGTAGCTCGCCTTCGAGTAAATGAGTCACAAAATTATGGTAGTACGTGCCTAAAAATTGAAGAATGACCCATCTTTTCATTCTAGCATCGTCCGTTTGAGAGAGGATATGCTGACCTAACAACAACTCATTCATTGTAGATGGGGCTTCGACAAAGTATCTGGAAGGTCGGGTATTTCCATAACTTTGATGCTGTCCTGCGAGATAGAAGTGTCCCGCATGTCCTAACTCATGTGCTAGGGTGAAGACGCCTCTCATCGTATCTGTCCATGTGACCAAGATGTAGGGGTGCACGCCGTAAGGACTAGAACAGAAGGCACCAGTAGATTTCCCTACATTATCTGCAAGGTCAACCCAACGCTCTTTGAGACCACGTTCCATAATATCGGTGTATTCAGTTCCCATGACCTGTAAGGCCTCTAAAATGGTTGCACTCGCTTCCTCGAAAGTGGTGCTAGGGTTGTATTCAGGGTCTAACGGTGCCTTTAAATCGACGAATGTCATTTTGTCTAAACCTAATACCCTTTGCTTTAATTTAGCGAGTCTACGCATATGGGGAGCAAGCTCTCGTTGTATAATATCTAACTGGTTGTGGTACATTTCCTTACTCACCTGTTGGGGTTGAAGGAGCATATCTGTGACGGACTCATACCCTCGTAATTTAGCGATATTCACTTGTTTTTTAACTTCTGTGGCGTAAGTAGCCGCGATGGTATGTTTGTACTGTTGTAACGTATGTACAAAGGAAGCATAAGCATTTCTACGCAACTCAGTGTCAGGAGAGAATTCATATTTGTCTTCAAACAGCGCAAAAGACATCGGTTGTGATTGCCCACTGGCGTCTCGAATATCATTAAATTGCATATCGGACAGCTTCGCTCTTTGATAAATCATATACGGAGCGTTATGGATTTCACTTAATGATGCCAGGACTTCTTCCGTTTCAGCTGACAGGCGATAGGGCTTTTCTTCTAACATGTCGTTTAGACTTTTTGAGTAAACGTCTAAGCCGTCTTCTTCTGCAATGTACTGTCTTAACGTTTCCTCAGGCATCTCAAGTATCTCTGTACGTATAAATGCGAGTGAGGCGCTTACTGTAGATACGAGCGCTGCCACCCGAGAAGCGTTGGCCTGATTGGTAGGGTTCGTACCATCCTCAGATGAACGCAAGTTGGCATAAGTGGCCACACGCATTAGGCGTATGCTGAGCTTTTCCTCCGCCTCGAGACAATTGAGTAAGGTTTTAGGGTCCTCAGCTAGTCTCCCTTGATATTGTGTGACCATAGGTAAATCTTGTGAAATTTGATTGATTTCACCCTCCCATTCATGTTCGGTTTCAAATAAATCCTGCAGATTCCAAGTCATAGATTCAGGGACTTGATCACGCAATAACCGTTTTTCCATACAAACATCTCCTATCTTTAGTTAATGGGTGCACATTCTTTTGTTAAGAAAGCCAAATATTTCGTAAGGCTAATAATATATTTATTATAAATGGTGTCGCCATTTTCGAATAGTGTTTATTTTTAAAAAAATCCAAAAATGCACGGCTCATTTACATGATCTGACAAAAACCTGATAGGTGCTCTTTTGGGATATTTTTAGTATGATAACATTAGAGTGATGTAAAAATATAAAAGGTTGTAAAAGGGTATGTGTTGAAGATTCAATTAAAAAATAGAACAATACAACGATAAGGGATTGTCATTTGAATATATAACGTTGATACATATAGTAAATACAGGAGGGACAGCATTGAGTCATACAGAAGATCGATGTCTAGAATGTGGACAAGTTCTAGAAGAAAAAACTTATGCCCTATATCGTCAACAAACACCAAAAGGTAAGCATACAAAGGGTACAGACAAAGACGACGCCATTATTGGTTTTTTGTGTAGGATGTGTAGCAAGAAAAGAAAAGTTAAGCCGATAAAGAGTAGAAACGAGTTACATAAACTGAAGGAACTTTTTTAAACACAATCGAAGATTCAAAACAACATGAAAGTTAGCAAATATATTTACCAGGTTTAGTCATCTCAGAACATTGAGGAATAAGGTGAGTGGGGGAGAAAATGAAGTTTGCAGGCGAGGTTTATAAATGTAAGCTCATTGTACTATTGTCTATACTATTACTTTTCTCAAGCGTGCCTAACCATCAAGCATACGCCCAAATAGCTTTAAATAGTAAATACGCGGTGGGTATAGATGCTCAATCGGGTGAAGTGCTGTTTGAGAAAAATGCATTTGAGACTGCTTATCCAGCTAGCATGACAAAAGTGCTCACAGCGATGTTGCTAATGGAGCATGTGGAGGAAGGGGAAGAAATCACCTTTTCAGCGAATGCTGTTAATCAAGTACGCAGTCGCTCACCCCTATACTTCTATGAGGGAGAAACGATTAAAAGAGACGATGCTTTGATGGCATTAATTGTGGTTAGCGCGAATGATGTGGCTACGGCGATTGCTGAACACATTGCAGGTACTGAAGCGTTATTTGGGGACATGATGACGCAAAAAGCCCATGAGTTAGGGGCCACTCAGTCTCAATTTAAAACGCCAAATGGGCTTCATCACCCCGAACATTACACAACAGCGTATGATATGGCACTGATTACGAGAGAGGCAATTAAGAACGACCGTATTTTAGAAGCATTAGGAACTAAGAGTGTAAAAGTGTCAACATCCAGACAATCGATGGTCATTACCAATCCCAGTCGTATACATGATGATCCGGACAGCTTAGGCGGTAAGACCGGATTCACCACTCCAGCAGGAAATACACTGGTGAAGATAGATGAGCGAGATGGAAAAACAGTCATTAATGTCATCATGAAGTCGAATATCGCTTATATATACGATGAAATTAAAAGTATTTCTCAATTTAGTATGAGCCAGCTTGAAAAGGTTCCCGTCATTGATGAAAATAAGTGGACCAAAACAATGATGTTGCATGACAAGCCTGTGTTGGTTGGACCAAAACGCTCAGTCTATCTCAATAGAAAAATTAATACCAACCCTTATACACTTCATTTTAAACAGACGGAAAGTTTTACATTAAACGAGTTAATATTAAACGGTCTTCAAAAAGGGCAAAAAGTAGGTGAACTCACCATTATGAGGGGGGAGGATGCAGTTGAGACTGTAGATGTCATGACGCTCCACCACTCTATATACGAGGAAAAAGAGGAAGAACAATCATACGTTTATGTTTGGTTTATGCTCGCTCTGACTCTATTTGGGACTCCATTTACTTATTTCGGTTCCGTTCAATTAAGAAAAAGGCACCGACTGATGAAAAGAAAGAAAAAGATCAAACAGCCCATCTATGAAATGAATAAATACTAAGGTTAACAACAAACATGTGATAGGAACGGGGCGTGTAACATGGTTAACATTGAAGTAATACGCTCAATAAAATGGATCAATTGTAACTCCTATATTGCATCTATGCTACAGTGGTTGACTGAGGATAACCTTATTCCTGTTGTTCCTGGACAGGAAGCAACCGTCATCGGAATCGGTTATGAAGTTCCTCAGTTTGTCTTAAAAATATGGGACAAAGAAGTCACAACGGACGCTAAGCGTCAATATGAACAGCATCACATATTATTAAATTCAGGCTTGAACGTACCGGAAGTATTAGGGTGGGGCGTGAATCAACTCGGGCATGAAGTATTAGCGATGACCTATCATGGGCGTCCCATTGTCCAACGACCTTGGGAACATACCGAAGCATTCGCTCATGCTTTGGTAAAACTCCACCAGTTATCCGGTCATCCCTGTGCGCTTTTCAAAACCAAATATGATCCACACAATCAAGGCCAAGAGTCTTATTATTCTTATACATCTTTAGTCCATCATTTTTTCCCTTTCATTGAACAGCATCCCGACATCAACAGCCTGGTTGCGGCCATTACAAAAGAACTTCCCCCTCCCATTTTAACAATGACTCATGGAGACTACACATTAGAAAATTTTCTCTATCAACATCAACGGTATACCATTATTGACTGGACAAGTGCACAACTTCAAGATTTTCGTTACGATTTTGCTTGGGCTAGCTTTTTACTGTACTTATATCACGGAAAACAAATATACGAACGTTTTAAGGATATTTACTTACAACATCACTATATCGATACCGTCACTCTTAGCCGCTTTGAAATGTTAGCAGCCCTTCGTTGGCTGTTGTTAGATCGCTTGATATCTTTCCCTGAAAAAGATAAAATCCAGTATGTTTGGGCATTCATCTTTCAGAAGGCCAATCATTCCAAAGACCTACTAAAGAGGTGAGATACTTAGAAATCCTAGGTTTTTTACACCAATAAAATTTAGAATTTTTTATCAAAATAGGACTAAAGGTATAGTTGCTTGACATATACAACCTTTTGTTAAGGTAAGTTTAAACAAACAGAGACTATGTAATCAAAAATGAATCACAGAAGGGAATTCTTCGTGCGATGTCGAAATTAGGAAAGCCAAAAGAAAATAATGGGCATAAGAGTAATAAAGAAGAACTATAGAGTAATAAAGAAGGACTATTTTATCACGAGATAAGAAAATCTTTGCCTATATCAATAGTCCTATAAACGTTTACGGCGAGGAGAACACCTAGTAAAATAGAAAAGATGTAACATAGCCATGCAACTTAATAAAAATGCAGGTTATCCTATTTAGGTCCTAATCATAATATTGATGTATCATAGGAGGTATATATGGACAGGGTATCACTTAGACGCGCGACAGAAGAAGACTTTGATTTCATATGCCAAATACATAAATCGAACTTTTACAGCCTACTTGAAGCTCAGGTCGGTTGGGATGATGAGCTAGAACGTGAGCAGTTGAGCTATATATTTCGTCCAGGAAATGATCTCATAGTGGTGTGGCGTGGAAATGATGTTGGTTATTTGTCCTATGAAGTTGAGAACGATGTCTTACATATTAAACAACTAGAACTTCATCCGGACTATCATCGACAAGGCATAGGATCTCAGGTCATTGTTGGCATGAGGTTTAGCCATGGACTGCCGATGACGTTAGCCGTCGCTAAGAATAACCTAGCAGCCATTTCTTTCTTTGAGCAAGTTGGTTTTGCTTCTGAGTCAGAACGTACCATTACGAAGCAGGGGAAAGAAAGGACTGCGGCGATTTCCCACTTGGTCATGAATATAGCGCAGGTTTAGACGATTTGCTACTTGAGTTGTGGACAAGGAGAAAAGTCCTCGATCAACCATGAAGTCCAAGTCCTATCTTTATAAGGGGGACCAACATGAGAATTCTTGAGACAGCACGTTTGTCTTTAAGAGAGATGACAGAGGAAGACATCCCATACTTATTACAGATTTTTACCGATCCACAAGCGATGGCCTATTATTCATCAACCAAAAATGAAGCTGAGGCCCGCACTTGGGTAAGGTGGGTTCGATCATGTTACGAGAAAAGCGGGATAGGATTGTGGATTGTCGAAGAGACAGAATCGTCACGTTTTATCGGACAAGTGGGGTTAATGCCTCAAGTTATTGCGGGTCGAGATGAGGTTGAAATAGGCTACTCATTGGTAAGACATGAATGGAATAAAGGGTATGCCACAGAAGCGGCTATTGGTTGTCGAGATTATGGATTTCATCACCTGGGCTTAACACGACTCATCTCCATTATTGACCCTCGACATACAAAAAGTAGAAATGTCGCTCTTAAGGTTGGTATGGAATGGGAGAAGCAAATCATCAAATGGGAGAAAAATGTGGACATCTATGCCATCTCAGTATCTAGACAACATGATATTGAACGTTATGGTCCCTTTTGGAAGGAAGATGGTGCTCAAGATATTTTGCAGCTCAAACGCGCACATAAAAATAAGTCTTGGTGAAAACGAGATGCATCCTTTCGCTGTTGAAAGGGTGTTTTATTATGAGGAGGGATTGCTTATGCCACGAGTCAATGATTATCAAGCACGGATAGATGAATCTATTCAAAAGCTTGGGGGGTACTGGAAACCACTTTCTTCACTTGCCCGATTAATAGAGGAATTCGGTGAAGCGTGTGAAGAAATCCTGAATGCAGGAGAAGCGAGTGTCGAATCGTTTATCTCAGAACTCACAGATCTTTATATTATCTCTACGTGTATTGCCAATCAGTACTGTGCCGATTTGGAGGAAGAATACAAACTATTAGGGTATACAAGTCAGACATATGAATTATATCAATCCCTACCTGTTCCTGAAGATCTTCAGCGAGCCACACTAGCCTTATCACCTGCCGTAGGACAGATTGCTCGCATATTAAATCATTATGAAGGGGATAAAAAGAAGAAAAAAACGGAGAAAGAACAACGCGTTGCAGCTGAAATCGCTCACTTCCATCTTAAGCTTTTACAGCTAGCCAAATGTCTCAATACGAACTTATTTACCCAAATAGAAAAAATACTTGAGAAGAACTTATCTAGGGATATAGGACGCTTTGAACTCACCCATGATCCTACGACAGAACCAGCTAGGAAAAGGTTTATTGAACACTTAGAGAAGCAGGAATTATTACAATCTAGGAAAATTTGGGGTGGCTCTCCTTGGCAATTACATCTTCCACTTGAAGATAACATTCAACAGCAACTGCCATTATTCAGACGCTTTATAACCTGTGCCCCCGTAGAAGGGTTAGAAGGGTTGGTCCTAGAAGTTAACATGCCCCCGGAAAAACAACATCTGATTCCAGGAGTATACAGTGAGATCATTGCGGACATTTTATCATATCTTACACAGCAAGACGATTACGTTAGTGTCCCATCAACAATAACACCTTCTGCAATATTAAAAGGTGAGACAGTCTCACTTTATTTAGGGAAGCATGCTGCTGAGGTCGTCTGTTTTGGGGCGCACTTACCACAAGAGGACCCGCGTTACATAGCAAAACAGGGTCAACTTTTCTTATACTTCAAATTAAAATAAAGTAGATAAAGGAGAAGTGATACAATGGGCATAGAAATAGAACGTAAATACCAACTTAATCAATTTCCACAAGAAGAGATTGACAGTGGGCGGATACAAATACTAGCCTCGCAAATCTTTGAGCAAACATACCTCGCCTTGTCAGAAGAGCAGGAGATCAGGGTACGTAAAGCCGTATATGTAGATCAAGAAGAGAAAAGCGTTCAATATACTCATACATTTAAAAAGGGCCATGGCATGGCAAGAGAAGAAATTGAATACAGGATTGATGAAGAGATATATAATCAATTGATGGAGGGGAAAACACCACTAGTGAAGAAGAGAACCGTCGTCGAATATGATAAAATTTCCATGGAAATAGACGAATATAAGGGTTTTGATTTGATCACAGTCGAAGTAGAATTTAACACCGAAGAAGAAGCCCTGGCTTTCGAACCCCCATCTTGGTTTGGTGAAGAAGTGGGCAGTAAAAAAGAGTACCGTAACAAGACTTTATGGAAGTCCTTGCAGACGTCATTTGGATGATACGCATTGAGTCAGTTTTAAGAAATTAAAACTTCAATATACGATTGAATCGTTGATAAAATTAGAGGTGCTGTGTGATGTTGGTCAAAGGGTTGAATCATATTTGTATATCTGTATCGGATTTAGATAGTTCCATTCAATTTTATACTGATGTATTTGAAGCTGAAATATTGGTAAAAGGGAGGTCTCTTGCTTATTTTGACCTCGCTGGGATGTGGCTGGCGCTTAACGAAGAAAAAGATATACCACGAGAAGAAATACGGTCTTCGTATACGCATTTAGCGTTTAGTGTCGACGAAACAGATTTTGACAAGTTACTGCATAAACTACACAAGCTGGAAGTCGAAGTATTAGAAGGAAGAGAAAGGGATGAGCGAGACAAACGATCCATCTACTTTTTGGACCCTGATGGTCACCGATTTGAGTTTCACACTGGTACATTAAGTGATCGTTTGGATTATTATAGGGCAACAAAACCTCATATCACGTTTTTTAAAGAGGCATAATGTCCCAAGTGAGGGGAGGCTCTATAAACGGTGTGGTGTACACACAGTTTATAGGGCTTTTTTTTAGGGCTCTACAATATATGTTGGGGTATACGGAAAATTCAAAAAGCATTAAAAACACGCAAGCTCCTCTATCCTACATACTTGAATTTGGCCAAAACAAGTAGGGGTACTAGATGAACTCAGACATGCGGATGATGGGATGTGCTGGAGGGTTTATCTACCGCCTTTATGAAGGCCTTCTTTCCCTTATGATATCAATAAAAAGAAGGGCCTGAGTAAGAGCGGCCGTAAGCACGTCCCAACATCACATTAAAACGAGTAAAAAGTCTATTTGTTAGCATCAGGGGAGTACGGAGCTTGCGCTTCTTACCCCAACATTTGATGTACCCTTTTTTTAGACTTAATCACTCTTAAGATTTAATGTCATCATAATAAAATGGAACCATGATATATGTTTAAAAGTGAAGCAACTTGTTCCGCAATGTGTTATACTTAATATAAATATAGTATAATATAATATGACCTAATAGAAGGGAGACGATAACATGAAAACCAAGATTGGAATTAATGGGTTTGGTCGTATTGGTCGTATGGTGTTTAGAAAAGCCGTGCTAGACGATGCTATTGACATAATGGCCATCAATGCCAGTTACCCGGCAGAAACGTTAGCTCACTTGATTAAGTATGATAGTGTGCAAGGCTTTTTTGACATAGATATTAAAACGGAGGAAGACGCGCTTATCATTAACGGCAAACGAATAAAGCTTCTTTCCAGCAGAGACCCACTTACCTTAGGATGGGGAGAATTAGGCGTAGACGTTGTGGTTGAAGCGACCGGCAAATTCAAGGATTACGATGGTGCTAAGAAACACCTTAGTAGCGGAGCGAAAAAAGTGATTATTACGGCCCCTGGTAAAGGTGAAGACGCTACGATTGTCATGGGCGTCAATGAAAACACATATCGCCCTGATCAACATCATATTATTTCGAATGCATCATGTACGACGAACTGTTTAGCCCCCGTTGCTAAGGTTTTGGATCATCATTTTGGTATTGTGCAAGGTATGATGACAACGGTTCATGCATACACCAATGACCAGAAGAATCTAGATAATCCTCATAAAGATCTCAGAAGGGCCAGAGCGTGTGCACAATCAATTATTCCAACTTCGACCGGAGCGGCTAAAGCTGTAGGAAAAGTGTTACCTCGTTTAGACGGGAAGCTCAATGGTATGGCTCTGAGAGTTCCCACGCCAAACGTCTCCATTATTGACCTTGTCGTCGATGTTGAAAAGAACGTAACCGTTGAGACTGTTAACCGTGTGTTAGAATTGGAAAGCCAAGGTACACTCCAGGGTATCCTCCAATATATTGAAGACCCACTCGTATCCGTCGACTTTGTAGGGAATGAACATTCATCAATTATTGACGGGGCGAGCACTATGGTACTAGGAAGTCGACAAATAAAAGTCCTAGCTTGGTATGATAACGAATGGGGCTACTCCTGTCGTGTCGTTGACCTTGTAAAATATGTAGGGGACGCTCTTAGCCGTTCACTGTCTTACCAAACCCAAGTAACCGTATAGAGAACAGGTCATAAAAACATAATCATATTGATCGAAGAAATAGACACTTTACCTCAAATGAACACCTTCATGCTATAATGAGAAAAAGAAGTGGCCTAGAGCCTAGGTGAGAAAAACACATGGCCTAAACTTAAAAAATAGTCGCAAGGCAATGAATAGAAACTTAAACATCGGCCCAAGAGAGGTCATGCATGAGGGGGAACATTATGGGGATAAAAGATTTTTTCTCAAACAGAGCGGAGACCCAGGAAATACATCGAGATGAACGGTTACAAACAAGGTACTATAAAGCGAACCTCAAAAAATCGTTGGACGCTGTTGACGATTTATTGAAAGCGGATGCACGTATTAACGTCCTATCCTACTCAGAGGATCATGGCGAAATCACCGCAGAGTTTTTAAAACCTAAAAAAGCATTTATAGTTGTGAGTTGCATTACAGTCTTTCCTTTTAGAACGGCTGTTGATTTTACAGTCACGACTAAAACGACCTTCTTACCTTTCGACGCTGGTTTTAGTAAACGAGAAGTCATCCATTTTTATGAAAAATTGGATCAAAGATTGACGTTTGCTGGTACGGGTCTGTCGGAGAAAAAATAATAAAGACATAAAAACAAAACCCCCAAAGTATCATCATTCACGTCCATTTACACAGAATGATATACAAAATGGGGGTTTAAGCAATATAATCTTTTTTCGAGATGCCTGTTTCTGTATGCTCATCCGGGTGTAAGGTATGAATAGTAATCTCAGGGCGACAGCCTAATCGTAGATTAGCACCCGTTTGTCCAAGTCCTCCACTTATATAGTACTTGCGCTTAGTATCTTCTTGAATGCCACACAAGTATTTCTTTAAGGGTTTTAGTCCCATTTTTAGTGAATGAACGGGTAGGGGGTAGTAGATCTGTCCCGAGTGGAAATGCCCACAAATAAGATAATCAAAGTGATGGGGTAATTGTTTCACGATCAATGGATCATGTGTTAGAATAAACCGCACGCCGACTTCCGGAACTTCAGCGAAAGCTTGTCTAATATTAGAATGACCTGAATAGTGATCGTCTATACCGATGATGTGTACAGGCGTACCGTCAACAGAAAGTGTATGCGCCTCATTTTCCAAAACGTTAACCCCTAACGCTTCCATTCTCTTCTTTAAGTGAGGTAAGTGTTCTGATATGATCCAGTCATGATTTCCCCACACTGCATAAACACCGTATCGAGTAGGAATGTCCAAAATCTCACTCAAAAAGTTCATGAAACGATCTATACTCTGGACGCGATCAAGATAATCACCTGTTAAGGCAATCATATCAATTGTCTCAGATCCTATTAAATCTTTAATTTTCTCCGGTGTCACGCACAGTTTTTCCACATGTAAGTCGGTCAACTGAAGGATATTAAGTGGCTTTGAAAGCTGTTTAGACGGTGATACAGGAACATTAACATGCTTAAGTTCGGGACGATACGTATTCCAGTAAGCTTTTGAAAGAACAGAAACCCCCGCTAATGTCAAGAGAGATGTGAGTAACATAATTAACAACTCCTTTATATGAGTGCGAACTTTCACCTACCGATGACAATAAATGGGTTAGACATCGTAAAAATGCATTTATATTTCACGTTCATCTATATATACATATGTCTATACTTTTTTATATAAATTTTTATATAAGCACTATCTTCTATCATACTAGAAATAACTTTCGTTCTCTATATATAAATTATGGATATCTTGTTATAAAATTTTTATGGATAAAGCCCTCGTGAGCACAACTTAACGTTTAGCTTGTGAGCATAAAAAAACACCTCCCCGGTTGGAGAGGTGATAAAGCAAAAGGTAGCAATTTTTAAGTCACGATATTATTCGCCATGAATGACGTATTGTGCGATGTTCTTTGAATGATCTCCCATTCTTTCCAGATTACTGAGGTAATCAAGGAAAACAGCACCCGCATTACCTGTGCATAAATTATTATTTAAACGTGTGATATGGCTCTTGCGGAAATTGCGCTCCATACGGTCGATCTCATTTTCATTTTCAAGGACTTTCTCTGCAAGGCTTTTATCCTCGTCGTTGAGTGCTTGTATCGCTTGCCCAATCGTCTTATCAGTGAGGTTAATCATCTTCTTCAGATCTGCAAGTGCTTCGTCGGAGAACTCAACTTTATGCGTTATCGTGTATTCTGCGAGCTCCACAAGGTTTTCGGCATGATCTCCAATCCGTTCGATATCGTTCACAGTCTGAGCCAAGATAGAGGCCTTACCAGATTCTTGTTCGTTTAAAGCACTTTGTTGCAACGTGGAGAGATAAGATGTAATTTTGTCATCCAGATCGTTAATCAACTCTTCTTTTCGAAGGGCGATATTGCCAAATTTCTCTTGGCGTGTAAAGAAATAATTAACCGCATCGTTCAGCGATTCTTTGGCATGTTCACCCATACGAATAATCTCATGATGGGCTTGACCTAACGCCACAGATGGATTTGGTAACAAACGATCATCTAAGTATTTAGCTCCAAATTCTAATTCCTTCATTTCTCCTGGAATCATGCGTGTCACGAGTACGGCTAATAACGCCACAAAAGGCAGTTGAATAAGGGTATTGGACACGTTGAAGATACCATGTGCATAAGCGATCTGCATACGAATATTGGCGTCTGTGATGTCACCCAAGAAAGCCACTAAGTTCGCTACTAAAGGCAGAATAATGATGAATATAGTCGTCCCGATAATATTAAATATCACGTGAACTGCAGCTGCACGTTTGGCTGCGACAGTTGCCCCGATGGCAGCTATAACTGCAGTAATGGTTGTCCCAATATTGTCACCAAACAGGACGGGTAGTGCAGGAACGAGTTCAATCATACCCTCATCGGCCAGTGTTTGAAGGATCCCGATAGTCGCACTCGAGCTTTGTACGATCACAGTAAACACAGTACCGACAAGGACGCCTAATAGTGGACTGTGAGAAAGGTCAACGATAAACTCTTCAAATATGGGGAGGCCCCGTAAGGGCTTCAAACCGCCACCCATTGAACTTAAACCTAGAAAGAGCATCCCGAATCCAAAAATAACTTGTCCATAATATTGATACATTTTCTTTTTCACAAAGAAAATGAGGAATGCGCCGACGGCGATGATCGGCAGGGCGTACTCTTCAATCTTAATCCCGATTATAAAAGCGGTCATGGTTGTTCCTATGTTAGCCCCCATGATAACCCCAATAGCCTGTCTAAGCGTCATTAACCCGGCGTTAACTAACCCGATCGCCATAACGGTTGTCCCTGTTGAAGTTTGTAAGAGTATCGTGACTACAATACCGACAATAACGCCCATTACTGGGTTAGAGGTATATGTCTCAAGAAGACTGCGCATTTTATCTCCTGCTGTCTTTTGTAAACCGTCGGACATATACTTAATACCAAATAGGAAGATCCCTAATCCTCCTATAAATTTAAAGATGATGTCCTGCCATTCAGTCCAGCCCATATTGCTAATAATCCCCCTTAAGAATTAGATTACAACTACTTACCTTTTGCTAATGTTCGACAGAAAATTGCACATTCGATCAATATTATATCCGATATTAGTCTAGTTGAAAAGAAGAATTCATTCTAACCTTGACGAAAAGGCGAGAATAAGCCACACTAAAGATAATATCACGTTGGAGTTGATGAAGATGCGTTGTCCTTATTGTGGACATCTTGGCACGAGAGTATTAGACTCTCGACCATCAAATGAAAATAGATCGATACGTCGCCGTCGCGAATGTGAAGAATGTAACCAGAGATTCACGACGTTTGAGATGGTAGAAGAACCGCCACTAATGGTGATTAAGAAAGATGGCATGAGAGAAGAATTCAGTCGTGAGAAAATCTTACGTGGTCTCATCAGAGCGTGCGAGAAGAGACCTGTTCCATTAGAAAAACTGGAAAATATTGTTCACAATATAGAAAACGAGCTAAGAAGTGTGGGACATCAAGAAGTCCCAAGTCAAGAGGTAGGCGAAAAAGTCATGGACGAGCTATACAAAGTAGACGAAATAGCCTATGTGCGATTCGCCTCTGTATACCGTCAATTTAAAGATATCTCGGTTTTTATAAATGAGTTGACAGACCTCCTGAAGCGCTCTTAATATATGAGAAGAAATGACTGTTACGAAGGAGGGAAATTATGGCCCTCGTCTGGAATGAGATCCGACCCATGGACGGATTTCGAATGATATTAAGTGATGCTTTATCACCGTTGCACTATCGTACTCTGACACACTTATATCAACCTATTATGGGTGCTAATTCCTATGCGTTGTACCTTACGATGGCTCACGAAGCCGAAGGGGAACGCTTATTTTCTTTTGAGCGAAATCATCAATGGCTAATGAATATGATGGGTTTAGCCCTCGATCAGATTTATCAGGCACGACTGCGCTTAGAAGCCTTAGGGTTGATTAAGACGTATCGAGTGAAAAAGGATGATGAGTTTAGTTTGTTTGAGTATCATTTGATACAGCCGCTTTCACCTCAAGCGTTCTTTAGTGATGATATATTAAGTATTTGTTTATATAATAAGGTTGGGGCTAACAGATATAAAGATATCCGTGCACGGTATTCTTCATATTACCCACCCCCTTCTCAAGATATACAACTTCAGAATAAAGAGCTAACCAAAGAATTTCATGAAGTGTTCTCATCTATTTCTCCATCTGAACTTGTCGTGAATAAGGGGAGCGAGATACAGCAGGTATTACAGGAATGGGAGCAAACTTACCCCGTCCCTGAGCCCGATCATGAAACGGCCCAGCTGGCTTTTGAGAAAGTGGATATAGATTTAGATCAGCTACGTGCGTACATGATGAAGGGGATTGTGTTTGAACAGGTTGTTAACGAAGACACGCTACCCATCATCAAAAAACTGACTTATTTTTACCAGTTAGATGAATGGAGCCTAAGTCGTATTATTCAGGACGCTTTATCCGTTGACGAAGCACTAGACATGAATCAATTTCGTCAAAAAGCAAAAGAATGGTATCGTCTACAAGAAGGTGGTAAACCACCGAAAGTCATTCATCAAATACAGCCACAACATAAAAAAAAGATACATAAGGAAATGAACATGTCCGATGAGCAGAAACATTTGCATCGATTAGAAAACATGTCGCCTCTTCAACTACTTAAAGCATATCAGGGTGGAGGCAAGGTCGCTGATGCCGATGTGAAACTGGTTGAAGAACTCCTTGTGGATTACCAATTGTTACCGGGTGTTGTCAATGTACTAATTGAGTATATCTATCTGACCAATGATTTTAAGCTACCGAAAAATCTTGTCACAAAAGTGGCTGCACATTGGAAAAGAGCAAAAGTTGAAGATATAGTACAAGCCCAAGAGCTGGCCAAGAAAGAACACCAGCAATACAAAGAATGGAAAAATCAGCAGTCAGGCCACAAGACTAAAGGAAATGGCTCCAAAGGCTACTCAAATGCTATGTATCCCAAGCAGGTCAAAAAAGACACACTCCCATCATGGATTACCCAGCAAGAAAATGCACATACGCCGGATGGGAACGAGCAACAGATCGAGTCAGATAGTGAAAGAACAGGAGCTTCAGAAGCTTCTATGAGTGATGAGCATAAGAGAAAAAGAATGGAACAGCTCCTGAAAGCGCTAGGTGAGTGGGAGGAAGAAGGAAAGGGGGAGAGATAAAATGGAAGCCCTAAGTAAATCTTTAGAACAATGGATGAGCAATAAGAATCTGCACCAACAGATGAACGCAACCCTAGAACGTTATCTCAATGATCCTTTTTTTCAACAATGGTGGCAGCAGTTCCCTGATTGGACCAAAGATGATCTCACACCATTTCTGACGTCAATAAAGGAGTATGTCAAAGAGCAACAACATTGTCAGGGATGTGGTGGTTTGGGCCAGTGCCAGAACTTGATAAGAGGCCATTGTGCTGAATTAACAAACTACGGTCAGCAAATTGGAAACGTGTATCAACCTTGTCACTATTACATGAAATCTCAAGAAGAAAACAAACGTGAGAATCTCATACAAAGTCATCATGTGCCAAAAGATATCATGGAAGGGTCCTTACGCCTGTTTGATCACCAAGACCAAGGGCGACTGGACGCTTTTAACGCTGTCATGGATTTTTGTTTAAATACAAAGCCTAGGGAAAGTGCAATAGGGTTATACCTCTATGGTCCCTTAGGTGTCGGTAAAAGTTTTCTTTTAGGGGCTGCTTGCAATAAGTTGGCTGAGCGTGGGATTGCGAGTTATATGGTATATACGCCCGATTTCTTCCGTGAGATGAAAGGGGCTATCGCTGAACACAAAGTAGATGAGAAACTACAGCTTCTAAAGGAAATACCTGTCCTGATCTTTGATGATATCGGTGCGGAAACGATGTCCGCCTGGGCTAGGGATGAAGTGCTGGGCTCTATACTACAATACCGCGTCATGGAGCGTTTGCCCACTTTATATACGTCTAACTATAACTATGAACAACTAGAAGAGCACCTTGCTTATTCTCAAAAGGGCGGGATTGAGCAGCTAAAAGCTAAACGAATCATGGAGCGTATACGTCACTATACGGACGCCTATTTCGTCAATGGTGTTAACCGCAGGAGTCGTTCTTAAAAGAGACCCCGTACAATCGGGTGTCTCTTTTTTTTACCGCTTGTACGGGGTCACAACCTGTATACACGAACGCCTACCTCTTCTCATACACTGCAGTATCAGTTGAAGGAGGGGGAGGTCTTGGACATTACGTTATCCCATTGGTTATATTTGATAGGCACCTTCATCATCATCGTGACAATGCTATTCAGAAGAAATGTTGTCGTACCGGCCATTTTAGTGACGTTTTTTGTGACGTGGAGTTACTCAGGGTCAATCATTGTGGGTCTTCAGTCTATGTTTAAAGCAAGTTTAACAGCCGCAGGAGAACTATTTGATATCTTTCTCATTATTGCCGTGATGACAGCACTCTTACATGCTCTAAAGACTGTTGAGGCAGATCAGAAAATGATTATTCCTTTTCAGCGTATCATGAAGAATGCCCATATTTCGTTTTGGGTTCTCGTCCTTGTGACTTATACTATTTCATTGTTTTTCTGGCCAACACCGGCGGTTCCTTTAGTTGGAGCCATCCTTATACCCGTGGCCATTCGCTCTGGGCTACCCGCTGTGGGTGCAGGAATGGCGATTGCGATATCAGGACAGGGGATGGCGCTTTCGTCAGATTATATTATTCAAATTGCGCCAACATTGAGTGCAAGTGCGGCTCAACTAGATGTCGCTGCAATTTCAGACCGTGCACTTACCCTATCATTGATTGCAGGTGGGACGGCACTCTTTATCGCGTACTTATCCTTACGAAAAAAAATGGAAAACCCTTCCGATTCCCACCTTCAGCAGTGGGAGAAAGAAAATAGGAAAGTAAATCGTGCTGAAAGTAATGAGAGCCAACAAATAACGATGACAAAAAATCAGTTAAAAGGGAAATGTTTTGCTTTCTTTGTACCACTGACATTTTTGTTCATCGTGGTCTACATGGCGTATGCAAAATTTTCACCCCATATGGAGACGATTCAGGGTGGAGATGGTGCAGCCCTTATAGGGGGTGCAGCTTTAATGCTGCTTATAACGACAACCTTAACAAAAGACATTAAAGCTTCATTAGAACAGGTTAGTACGCACATTATTGAAGGCCTATTATTTGCTTTTAAAGCGATGGGAATTGTACTGCCTATCGCTGGATTCTTTTTCTTAGGGAGTGGGGAAACAGCGACTAAAATAATCGGTCAATCGTCAGAAGCGCCAGCGTTTTTATTCGAATTGCTTGAAGCAGGGCAGCATATCATTCCGGAGAATGTTTGGTTTAGTGCGTTTGGGATACTGTTACTTGGCATGGTGACCGGTTTAGATGGATCTGGCTTCTCCGGATTACCCCTTACAGGCGCCTTATCAGAGCCTCTCGGCGCAGCCGTGGGCATGGATCCCGTTACCTTAGCTGCTTTGGGACAGTTAGGTGCGATTTGGGTTGGTGGGGGGACGTTGATAGCTTGGTCGTCACTTGTAGCCGTCGCAGGTTTTGCTAAAGTCCCCGTAATGACCTTAGTCAGATCCAATTTTATCCCTGTTATACTAGGCTTAATAACCGCTACGATCGTGGCCATCCTCTTTTTCTAATTAGACTGTGTAGATTATATTTTTGAGTATATAAAAAGATGTGGTATTTATAAATAAAAAAGCCTAAACCTGCTCATCCGTTACAGGTTTAGGCTATGACTTATATTCTGTTCTGTATTTTATCAATAAACATCTCCATATAAACACATCACGCACGTTTATCTCACAGGATGCTTGTTTTGAGCCAGATGACTTGACTAGATTTTCAATTAATGATAATGAACGTGTGATTGTGTTTCACTAACTGCATTTGAAGTTACTTTCAATTGACCGTGATCAGAGAAATGAACGGTGATGTGGGTCACATCGTTAGATTCTAAGAGTATATCAGTGATACGATCTTCTATCTGCTCCTGTACCACTCTGCGTAAAGGACGTGCCCCAAACTCATATGAATGACCTAACGTCACAAGTTTCTCTTTCGCCTCAGAAGTGACGTTCAACGTCATGTTTTGTTCAGCGAGCGCTGTTTGCAGCTCTTCTAACATGATATCCACAATTTTTAAAAGATCTTCTCTGCCTAGAGGTTGGAATTCGATAATGCTGTCAAATCTATTAAGAAATTCTGGTTTGAAGTAACCGCTAAGGGATTGAACCACTGAACTTTGCTGTGCTTCAGCGTCATGAGCAAAACCGAGTGTTCCTTTGCGTTCGGTGACACCAGCATTACTTGTCATGATAATCACGGTGTCCCTGAAACTCACTCTTCTACCTTGGCTATCAGTGAGATGGCCATCTTCTAGAATTTGTAGGAACATGTGTTGGACATCAGGATGAGCTTTTTCAATCTCATCAAGTAGGATAATGCTATAAGGTTGGCGACGCACTTTTTCCGTTAATTGTCCGGCCTCTTCGTGTCCAACATAACCTGGAGGAGAGCCGATTAACTTAGATACAGCATGTTTTTCCATAAATTCACTCATATCTAAGCGAATCATGGCATCCCGGTCACCGAACAGCTCTTCAGCCAGACTCTTGCTCAGTTCAGTTTTTCCGACCCCGGTTGGACCGACAAAAAGGAATGTTCCCACTGGACGACTATGACGTTTTAACCCAGTGCGGCTCCGACGTATTGCTTTAGTAACTTTGTCTATCGCTTCGGATTGCCCAATCACTTTAGAGGAGAGACGTTGTCCCAGTGCCCTAAGTTTATACTGTTCGTCTTCCTGTAGTCTGCTAACCGGAATACCCGTTTTATTTTCAACAATGTGTTGAATATCCGTCGCTTTTACTTGCACATTGAGATTTGTTGAACCCTCATTTTGCGTTTTAACTTGTTCCAATTGTTCAAGTAACGTTTGTTCGTTATCACGAAGTTTAGCGGCTTGTTCGTAGTCTTCTACTCGGGTGGCCTCTTCTTTTTGGGCCCTGACTTGTTCTATCTGATTCTCAATGTTAGTTGTATCTCGTTGCGTCACTGAGAGGTTTGCCTTAGAACCTGCTTCATCTAATAGATCAATCGCCTTGTCTGGTAGATGACGATCTTGAATGTAGCGATGACTGAGGTTTACGCAAGCTTCAATGGCCTCGTTTGTAAATTGCACACCGTGATAATCTTCATACTTTGTTTGAATCCCTTTTAAGATTTGTATAGCGTCTTCCACAGTTGGCTCATGAACCATGACAGGCTGTAGTCGACGTTCTAAAGCAGCGTCTTTTTCGATCTGACGATATTCTTTTAACGTTGTGGCTCCGATTAATTGAAGCTCACCACGTGCGAGTGCTGGTTTTAGAATATTACCAGCATCCATGGAACCTTCGGCAGAACCCGCTCCGACGATAAGATGAATTTCATCAACGAATAATATGACATTTTGACGTTCTTGTAACTCTGCTACGAGATTCTTCATTCGTTCTTCAAATTGTCCTCTAATCCCCGTATTGGAGACGAGTGAGGCCACATCTAAGAGATAGATCTCTTTATCCGTTAGTTTAGAAGGCACTTGTCCTTCTATCATGTTAAGCGCAAGACCTTCTGCAATAGCCGTCTTACCGACCCCAGG
The DNA here is from genome assembly GCF_016745835.1 of Caldalkalibacillus salinus. Classification (NCBI taxonomy): domain Bacteria; kingdom Bacillati; phylum Bacillota; class Bacilli; order Caryophanales; family Bacillaceae; genus Caldalkalibacillus; species Caldalkalibacillus salinus. The sequence goes on from NZ_JAERVL010000004.1 coordinate 49,635, forward strand.
TTCCCCGATCAAGACAGGGTTGTTTTTATGACGTCGATTTAAAGCTTCAATGACACGCGTGACTTCCTTATCTCGGCCTATAACGGGATCAATCAGTCCCGCCTTGGCAGATTCGGTAAGGTTGGTACCGAGCTCATCGAGAAGTCCGCCACCAGCGCGTTTTTGAGATTGTCCTTCTTTTGATTGACCATCACCAGAAGACAAACCATGAATGAAATCATTAAAGGAAGAGCCATCCATCATAGGGTTCATATCTGACGATGACATTTTAGCTCTCAACTCTCGATAACATGATTCACACAAATTGAGTTGGTGTTTTTGTCCGTTCGTTTGTACAAACATTTTTATATCAGCATTGTTGAGATGACAATGATCACATAGCATACTTTTCACCCCTTATAATGTTCGTAATGATCTATTGTATAAATCATAAAATGTAATCCTAAAAAATTAAATAAAACACGTCAAACACTATACAGTGCCATTAGACAGACAGTGTCTTTTAACATAAAAAAAAGTCTGATGCTAACGTATGATGTATTTTAACCAGTTTAATTTGACCTTAGCTGACCTTTGCTAACCATTATAATTTGACCATATTTGACTTTCAAGTGGGGATCATTGGAAAATAAAAATCCCCCATAAAGACGTGGAGGATTTAGCTTGATCAAACGGTTGTGTCGGATGAATTTTGAGGGGGCAGTGTATTACTTATTTTTTAGGCACATAAAAAAAGCCTTATAGATTAAATCAACCTATAAGACTTCTTTTAACTATGTGATCAGTTTATTCTTCCACTTTGTTTAAATGAAGTGGGGGTGGAGTTAACCATCCTTTTTCTTTTAGTAATCTTAGCATTTTCCCTCCTAACGTGGCACGCTGTGTGTGGAACTGAGCGTACATCGCGATAAGGTCTTCTCGGATGCCTTGACCCATATATGTACTGCATGCGACTAGACCCGCCGAACTGTCTGCTGCGATCATCGTCGCGATCTCAGGATCATTAAAACGTGCACCGGTAGGGATATCTTCTAAGTTAGCGTGAGGCCTTTCAGGAGGTGTAGGGGGTAACCCGATTTCATTTTCCTTCAGTACCTGCTCTAATTGCTCTATTTCTTGTTTTGTATTGTCCATAATGTTCAGGATAAGCTGTTTTAAATCTTCATCCCCCACATGATTAATGAGTGTTTGGTAGGAAACTAATTTCCCTTTTGCCATCAATAAAAATGTCCATGTCCCATAAACTTCTCCATAGTGCATTGGCTCTTCTTTTGGATTTCCACTTAATATTCCCATTTTCATCCTCCTAATAAAATCTATGTTCATGTATTTACCACCTATAAAATGTTGTCTATTGATTAAAATAACCTGTCTTTGACATTTTATGTATGGGATAAAAATCATTGTAATTAAGAAGTTAGACATTAGAGGAGTGGGAAGAGCTATATAAAAAAAAGACCCCTTAGGGGCCAGGGCCAGTGAAAAATAAAAACTTAATATTAATTCATGCTAAACCGCCATCGACGACAACATTTTGACCGGTTATAATTCGACTCCATCGACTCCATGTAGAAGCAAAGCACGTTCGTGTCCAATTGAAGTCAACCACCTCGTCAGCTGACTGTTGACTCTGATAATAAAAAAAGTCAACCATACAGGTTGACTCCTTTGTATTTATAAGTTTTTTTAATGGTTTATGTATGGTGGAGCATAGCGGGCTCGAACCGCTGACCTCTTCGCTGCCAGCGAAGCGCTCTCCCAGCTGAGCTAATGCCCCAAAATGTTATGAGCAAAGACATGTGTATGCTTTGCGAGAATAATTATAGCAACTTTATAACGCAAATGCAACTCATTTTTGATTCATTGTCTTATATATTAATTGATGACTTATTTTTTGCTGTCATAAGACGACGGTAGCAGTGCATAAGATGTTGTCACGAGGAAAGGCTTCGTTTTAATCAAAACGGGGCTTCCTTCGTGTGACTAAAATTAAAGGCAAGGGCAAGAAAATATAAAGTTCCGAAACTTTTTAAATGTTTTTGTGTCTAAAATATGGAAATAGGGGTTGAAAAATAATTCGATAACCGATATATTATGTTTATTGTCATTTTTTTGACATTTCTAAAAAAGGGGTGGATGTTGTGGAAACCTTTAAAAGGTTAAAAGCCTTTTATTGGCCCTATAAGCGTTTCTTTTTTGGTTCTATTATAGGGCTTATATTTGCAACGGCAATTACCGTCGTTTATCCATTGATCCTAAGGTTTGTGATTGATGACGTATTTCTTGCAGGTCAATGGGAGTTGGTCCCTTATCTCGCCTTTGGATTTATCCTCATTATGGCACTGAAGGGAATAGCGACCTACATTCATCAATTCTTTGGAGATATGTTTGGCATCCGTGCTGTGTATTTGCTACGTAATGCGTTATATAAAAAGCTTCAATATTTACCTTTCCGCTATTACGATAACGCTAAAACGGGAGACCTCATGTCCCGTTTGACTGCAGACGTAGAAGGCTTTCGTTTTTTTCTTTCCTTTGGTTTTGCTCAATTACTTAACTTTGTTCTGTTGGTCAGTTTCAGTTTGGGGATTATGCTGTACATAAACGTACCCTTGGCTTTGGTTACATTAGGTGCCATGCCTTTTCTAGCGATCGTGGTTTTTCGATTTGATAAAAAGGTACATCCTGCTTTTACAAACATCCGTAAATCTTTTGCTCAGCTAACAACAAAGGTACAAGAAAACATCAGTGGGATGAACACCGTCAAATCCTTATCTAAAGAAGACTTTGAGATCGGACGATTTGTTGATAAAAACGATCATTATAAACAAAGCTTTCTCCATACATCTAGCATATGGGCCAAATTCTTTCCCATGATGGAATTTATCGGACATATATGTGTGGTCGTACTGCTTGCTTATGGTGGCTTTCTAGTAATTGAAGGGACTTTGAATCCTGGGGACCTCGTTGCCTTTTTTAGTTTAGTTTGGTTTATTATTGGACCGATGATGCAGTTAGGGTTTATTGTGAATACTTTTTCTCAATCAAAAGCGTCTGGGGAAAGATTATTAGAAGTGCTAGATGTCCCAGAAGATATCGTGAGTCCTTCCCAACCCGTTGAGTTAACTGGCGAGCGTTTAGAAGGTCATGTGCGTTTTGAGCACGTGAGCCATCGTTATAGTGAAGATGAGGAAGAATATGCCTTACATGACGTGTCTTTTGATGCACCGAAGGGCACCACGATAGGTCTCATCGGGGCCACGGGATCAGGTAAAACGTCACTGACGCAATTGTTGACAAGGTTTTATGAGGCAAACGACGGGGATATCACCATTGACGATATTGATATCAAGCGTTACGCCCTAGAAACATTAAGGAAAAATGTAGGTGTCGTCCTACAGGAAACGTTTCTGTTCTCATGCTCAATTAAGGATAACATCTGCTATGGGCGTCCACAGGCGAGTATGGATGACATCATAGATGCGGCTAAAAGAGCCCAAGCGCATGATTTTATTATGGAACTTCCTGAAGGTTACGACACCATGTTAGGTGAACGTGGTATGGGACTATCGGGAGGGCAGAAACAAAGAGTGGCTATCGCCAGAGCACTCTTAATAGATCCGAGTATTCTTATATTGGATGACGCCACAAGTGCCGTAGACATGGAAACCGAAGTTAAGATCCAGGCTGCACTTCATGAAGTGATGGACGGCAGGACAACATTTGTCATTGCCCACCGTATCTCATCTATTCGTCACGCTGACGAGATTTTAGTGCTTGATAAAGGAAGGGTCATCGAAAGAGGTACCCACGACGAACTCGTCGAATTAAATGGAGCCTACAGACGCATTTACGACATACAGTTCAAGGACCGACAAACGGTTATGCAGAACCAAGCGGTGCTGTAAGGGGGAGTGAATATGTCTCAACAAACGAAACGTGAACGTTTTCAATATTCGATAGATACAGCGATTGAGAAACCATTTAACTGGTCGCAGGTGTTACGACTCTTTTCCTATATGAAGCCGTACGCTAAGAGCCTGTTACCGTTAGCGATTATCGCCATGCTGATTAATACTGGCGTTCGACTTATTGTACCGCTCATGATTGCGTCTGCTATTGACCATATGATTGACATTCAGGAATACTCTTTTCTGGTCATCCTGACAATGGTTATTGCGGGCATGTATACCTTGAACTACGTGGCTAATGTGTTCCGGATAAAATGGATGAATCAATTAGGTCAGAATGTTATCTATGATATCAGGCAAGCGTTGTTTAAACATATCCAGCGGCTCTCACATCGATTTTTTGACCAACGTTCGGCAGGTTCCATACTGGTGAGGGTCACGAACGATATTAACTCGATGCAGGATTTATTCACTAATGGTGTGATTAACCTCTTGATGGACATCATCATGTTAGTGGGTATTATCGTTATTCTGCTGTTCTATAGCCCAAGTTTGACGTTGGCGATCATGGTTGTATTGCCATTGATGTTCTTTATTTCAACGAAGCTTAGACGAAAGATTAGAAAGTCATGGCAAGTGGTACGTTTGCGACAATCAAAACTGAATTCACACTTGAATGAAAGTATCCAAGGTATTCGTGTCACACAAGCGTACACACAAGAAAAAGAGAATATGGGCTTTTTTAATCGAATAAATGAAGAGAATTTTGAATCCTGGCGTGATGCCACTCAGAAGAATGCCATCTTCCGACCATTTGTAGAAATGTCGGGGGCGATCGGGACGGCGATCCTCATTCTGTACGGGGCTTATTTATACCAGCAAAGTGCGATAACAGCGGGGACCTTCGTTGCTTTTGCCTACTACTTAGGGATGTTCTGGGAACCGATCTCTAGGTTAGGACAGCTATATAACCAGTTGTTAGTGGCTATGGCGTCCTCGGAGCGTATTTTTGAATTCATGGATGAAAAGCCATCCGTCCCTGAAAAAGAGGATGCTATTCAGTTGGATCATATTGAAGGCAAAGTGGTATTTAAAAACGTTGATTTCGGGTACGATCATAGCCGTAAAGCTCTGAATAATGTGTCCCTCACAATCGAAGCAGGACAGACCATCGCATTAGTCGGTCATACCGGGTCAGGAAAAACAACCATCACCAACCTCCTCTGTCGCTTTTATGATGTGACGGGTGGGGAGGTCCTAATCGATGGGCAAAACGTGCGCGACCTTACACTGGATAGTCTGCGAACTAAGATCAGTATCGTTTTACAGGATACATTTATTTTCTCTGGTACGATTATGGAAAATATTCGTTTTGGACGCCCTGATGCCACGGATGAGGAAGTGATTGAAGCTGCTAAGGCTGTAGGTGCAGACGCATTCATCCAGCGATTGGTAAACGGATACGAAACAGAAGTAGAAGAACGTGGAAACGTGTTATCTATGGGAGAAAGGCAATTGCTCTCATTTGCCAGAACGTTACTCGCTGATCCACAAATTCTCATTCTAGACGAAGCGACGGCGAGCATTGATACAGAAACAGAAGTGATGATACAAAAAGCGTTGAAAAGGTTATTGGCAGGTCGAACGGCAATCATGATTGCTCATCGACTATCGACGATTAGAGAAGCAGACAATATTTTCGTATTAGATCACGGTGAAATTATAGAACAAGGAAATCATGAGGCGCTCATGCAACAGAAGGGTGAATACTATGATCTTGTTCGTTCTCAATTTAATGTATTAGAAGCGGGATAAACTAAGCGGGATAAAACTATACTAAGAATAAGGGGAGACAACAAAAAGGTTGTCTCCCTCTTTATATCTGAGATATGCTAATTAAGGCATCTGTGGTGTCCTAGTAAGATACATAAAAAGGAGAATGGTCGTCATGAAAGAAGTTTTTTTAGCTCTAATCGCCGGTATTATCGTTGGGCTCGTATTTAAGTTGATTCGTCTTCCTTTGCCTGCGCCCCCTGTATTGGCTGGTGTTATGGGGATTGTGGGTGTGTATTTAGGAGGGGTCCTAGCGGATAAAATCATGAGTCTTTTTTAGATATTAGGGGGGAGCCCCAAAAGATTACCCCTGTAACGCTTGTCATTTTTCATAGGGATTGCTATGCTTTTAGAGGTATGGTTGGTGTTATCGCTTACATGAAGTGGGCGTACATAAAACCGCCTAAAATTTGAAAGAATGTAAAAAGAACAAAATTATGAGAGAAGGTGTTCTAGGTGGATTTTTTATGGGGGATTCTCGGTATTTTAACTGTTTTTGCGATTGCTTTTCTGTTATCCACTAACCGTAAAGCGATCAGCTTGCGGACGGTCCTAGGAGGACTTGCCATACAGCTTACGTTTGCGTTTCTTGTATTAAAATGGGAATTGGGTAGACAAGCTTTAACCAAACTCACCGAGGTTGTATCCAATATTATTGATTACGCAAACGACGGTTCCATATTTTTATTTGGCGAGTTAGCAAGTGGTGAAGGGGCTGTCATTTTTGCTTTTCAGGTCCTTACAATTATTATCTTTTTCTCTGCCTTAATCTCTGTGTTGTACTACATAGGTGTAATGCAGTGGTTCATACGTATTATCGGTGGGGCACTACATAAGGCCTTAGGTACAAGTAAAACAGAGTCCTTATCTGCCACGGCTAATATCTTCGTGGGGCAAACGGAAGCCCCCCTTGTCATTCGACCGTACGTATCAAAAATGACACAATCTGAGTTGTTTGCCGTTATGACGGGCGGTCTTGCTTCTGTCGCCGGTTCGGTATTGTTCGGTTATCACTTGATGGGTGTACCGTTAGAATACTTACTCGCAGCCAGTTTCATGGCTGCTCCAGCCGGTTTAATCATGGCCAAGGTATTAGTACCTGAAACAGATAAGAGTCGCTCAGACGAGAGTGTGGAACTCGAGGCAGATTCAGAATCTGCGAATGTGATTGATGCGGCAGCTAATGGTGCGTCAGTAGGTTTGAAACTTGCTTTGAACGTTGGAGCAATGTTAATGGCCTTTATTGGCCTTATTGCTCTGATCAATGGTTTTCTTGGCTTTGTCGGTGGCTTGGTAGGTTACGAGGCGTTATCTCTTAATATGATCTTAGGTGCCATCTTTGCACCAATCGCCTTTGCCATTGGTATCCCTTGGAGTGAGGCAGTCACAGCAGGGCAATTTATTGGAACAAAAATTGTGGTTAATGAATTTGTCGCTTACGCCAACTTTACAGAGTCTATGGACCAGTTGTCGGAGAAAACTGTGGCTATTATCAGTTTCGCCTTATGTGGTTTTGCAAACTTATCTTCACTAGGGATTTTATTAGGAGGTTTAGGCGGTATTGCGCCTGAACGTAGAGGTGATATCGCTAAAATGGGGATAAGAGCCATTATCGCAGGGACACTTGCCTCATTGTTAAGTGCCTCTATTGCGGGTATGTTATTTTAAGCAGACACATTAATGAACTCTAAGGAGCCAACCTCTCTTTATTAATGAGGTTGGCTTTTTTTGTGGCATGCCTTTTAGCGTACGAGTAGGCAAGTATGTACAAACATGATACGATAGATGTAGAGATTTGATGTCTTTTAAGTGAGAACGGAGGTTAATTCATGAGCATCGATAGTATATTAAACAAGGCGTTGGCAGGGGAACGGATCAACGTTGAGGAAACAGTGATGTTATATGAGAGTGATGAGATAGAGAAAATGGGTCATGTGGCCGACCAAATCATGAAAAAGTGGCACCCTGAACCGATGACCACTTTTGTTATAGGGCGAAACGTAAATTATACCAACGTATGTGATACTTATTGTAAGTTTTGTGCCTTCTACCGTGCACCGGGGAAAGACGGAGGCTACACGTTGTCCAATGAAGAGATCTTTAACAAAATACAAGAAACCATCGATGTCGGTGGAACCGAAATTTTAATGCAAGGTGGAACAAATCCGAACTTGCCTTTTTCATATTATACGGATTTATTACGAGAGATTAAGAAGCGCTTTAATATACACATGCATTCATTCTCTCCAGCTGAAATCTCAAAAATGGTTGAGGTCTCTGGCCTACCGTTAGAAGAAGTGTTACGGCAACTGAAGGAGGCGGGGCTAGATTCGATACCAGGCGGAGGGGCAGAAATTTTAGACGACCGTATCCGCAAGAAAATCAGTCGCATGAAAGGGTCTTGGAAAGAGTGGATCGAATGTATGAAGACGGCCAATAAAGTGGGTTTACATACAACGGCCACGATGGTTATAGGGTTTGGTGAATCTTTAGAGGAGCGTGCCCTGCACCTTCATCGGGTCCGGGAAGCGCAGGATGAAACGAACGGCTTCCTAGCCTTCATTTCATGGACTTATCAACCAGACTTCACTAACCTCGGGGGAGAGAAAACACCGCCTGAAGAATACCTTAAGAACGTAGCGATTTCTAGGATTGTACTTGATAATATCCCTAACTTCCAATCTTCTTGGGTCACGATGGGGCCGGAAGTTGGTAAGAAATCACTGTCCTTTGGCTGTAATGATTTCGGGTCGACTATGATTGAAGAGAATGTGGTATCAGCGGCTGGCACAACACATAAAGTCAATACAAATTTAATTTTGAAACTGATTCGCGAAGCCGGTAAAGTACCTGCTCAGAGAAATACGAAGTACGAAACACTTCGCACCTTTCATGAAAATGAATCCATCGACAATGACTTTGTCATGCAAAACTAGCACCTTTGAGAAAACGCCATCCGAGTTGGATGGCGTTGTTTTTTATGGTTTTTTGTCACGTATACTCTTCACCTTGCCACCATAGACTAAGTAGAAATAGCCGGGGCGGAGGTGGAAGAGTGGAAATCATAAGAATGCGGTCATTATCCTCTCAGAGATGGGAAGATATCAAACCTTATCTTGATGACTACTTACTCGGATTACAAAGCTTCTCTTTTAGTCATAAGTTTGAGCTTGATTCAGGCGGATACACTACTTTAAAAGTGACGAAGTATCCTGATCATGTCAGGTTGAAGGACATGCTTGATATTTATACGCATACTTTCTGTCAAGCTATGGCAGAGTACCTCATCGAACACTTCGAGCAAGAGTATATACATCACCTAATTAAATCGGAATATGGGTTCACGGATGAGCAAGAACGAGACTTCATTTATTCCTGCTGCCATCAGGAGCTCTTTCTCCACGACAAACATAAAGGCAGAGACGAATGGAAAGTGGCTAAGCGAAAGAATAACGTCTACAAAAAATTAATCGAGGTAGCCCGGGACGGAGATCCTTTTAATTTAGAGGGCATTCTTCGTTTTCGTCTTACTGAGTATACAGAAGATTTATGTCAAACGATAGAATATGCCATTAATGAACTCGTCGTCGAACAGGATTATCGCGAATTTATTCACATTCTAAGGCAGTTTCTCACTGCTCAGAATCCCAAAATCGCTTTTATTCATTTATACCATGTCGAGGACAAACAATTTATTTTTTATAACGAAGAAGGCGTCCCATTAACCGAAGAAACCATTAACGGTATTTTAGAAAATTGGGTAGACCCTTCCGTTCATCATGATGACATTATGATGAGTACATTGATCTCCATTGCACCGAAAAGATTAATCGTACATACTCATCAGCCGCAACATAACATCGTACAAACTCTGAAACATATTTTCCAGCACCGCATGTCCATCTGTACGAAGTGTCAGGATTGTCTGGAGTGGAAAAACACCGAGGAAAACAGGGGCAATAAAAGTGGCCTAGTCAAAAGATAAACTTGACGTACTGGCGACGACTCACTATAATAAATAACTAACATTACAATTGACGTATCGCACGATAAGAGGCGACGATGAGGACACGAACCATATTCCTCCCTTCTTTATCAGAGAGTGGGGTCATCGGCTGCAAGCCCCTAAGAACAGGACATGGTTTACCACCTTGAAGCTACTATCGGGAAACTGGCAAAGTATACATACCGCTGCTGTGTCAGGACTAACGATAGTCGGGTCAGACCGTTATCTCTTCTAAGCATAACCCAACGCTATCGCTATGTTTGTACTAGCGTTCATATTGGCCTATGTTGGCGTTATGAAAGTAGGGTGGAACCACGATGACGACACTCGTCCCTAGTCAAGGGACGGGTGTTTTTTATATGGAGAATACCAATAAGACTCATCAGACCTAAGAACTTATCGTGAAGCCTAAGATACATGACAAGAAGGAGTGAAGGATGATGTCAGATATGCTTACTGTCGCACTACCAGATGGGGCACAAAAAGAAGTCGAACAGGGCGCAACAGTCGAGACTGTGGCCGCTTCAATTAGTCCTGGTCTGCGAAAAAAAGCTGTAGCGGGAAAGGTAAATGGCACCTTAGTAGACTTAGCTAATTCGGTGCAAGAGGGAGATACCGTTGAAATTGTCGTTGGCGACTCAGAAGAGGGACTGGAGGTGATTCGCCACAGTACCGCCCACATTATGGCCCAAGCGATTAAAAGGCTGTATGGTGAGGTCAAACTGGGTGTCGGTCCAGTAGTAGAGCATGGCTTTTACTATGATATTGATATGGAACATCGTCTAACGGAAGAGGACTTCCCTAAAATCGAAAAAGAAATGAAGCGTATCGTTGATGAGAATCTTAAAATCGAGAGAGAGGCAGTATCTCGTCAAGAAGCGATAGACCTATACAAGGAGATCGGTGACGAGTACAAGCTAGAGTTAATCGATGCGATACCTGAGGGAGACCAAGTCACCCTTTATCGTCAAGGTGAATTTTTTGACCTTTGCCGTGGGCCACACGTACCTCAAACGAGTAAATTGAAGGTATTTAAGCTGATGAACGTTGCCGGGGCTTACTGGCGTGGAGACAGTGATAACAAAATGCTCCAACGTGTGTATGGGACAGCCTTTACGAAAAAAGCGGACCTTGACGAACACTTACGTCTGCTGGAAGAAGCACGGGAACGTGACCATCGCAAACTAGGGAAAGAACTAGATCTCTTTACCAATTCACAAAAAGTGGGACAAGGTCTGCCGCTGTGGATGCCAAAAGGGGCCACCATTCGTAGAATTATCGAACGTTATATTGTAGATATAGAAGAGAGCCTCGGTTACAACCATGTGTATACGCCAGTCCTCGGTAGTGTCGATTTATATAAAACATCAGGTCACTGGGAGCATTACCAAGAGGATATGTTCCCCGCGATGCAAATGGACAATGAACAACTGGTGCTCAGACCTATGAACTGTCCACACCACATGATGGTGTATAAGCAAGGGATTCACAGTTACCGTGAGCTCCCTATTCGTCTAGCTGAGCTCGGTACGATGCACCGTTACGAGATGAGTGGTGCTTTAAGTGGATTGCAAAGAGTGAGGGGCATGACGCTCAACGACGCGCACATCTTTGTTCGTCCTGACCAGATCAAGGATGAGTTTATCCGGGTCGTACACCTTATCCAAGCAGTATATAAAGACTTTGGCATTGAGGATTACGCCTTCCGTCTCTCTTATCGTGATCCCGAAGATACTGAAAAGTACTTTGACGATGATGAGATGTGGGAAAAAGCACAAAGCATGCTGAAAGAGGCAATGGATGACCTAGGAACTGAATATGTCGAAGCGGATGGCGAAGCGGCTTTCTATGGCCCTAAGCTTGACGTACAGGTCAAAACAGCGTTAGGAAAAGAAGAAACACTCTCAACTGTACAGCTCGACTTCTTATTACCTGAGCGCTTTGACTTAACTTATATCGGGGAAGACGGCAAACAGCATCGTCCAGTCGTCATACACAGAGGCGTCGTGTCGACGATGGAACGTTTTGTTGCCTTCCTAATTGAAGAGTACAAAGGGGCTTTCCCAACTTGGTTAGCACCAACACAGGTACAGATTATCCCTGTATCATCCGTTCATACGGACCATGCGCTTAAGGTTCAAGAAGAACTGAGAGCGAACGGTGTCCGTGTTGACATTGATCTTCGTGAAGAGAAAATGGGATACAAGATTCGTGAGGCCCAAACAAGCAAGATCCCTTACATGCTCGTGATTGGTGACAAAGAAATCGAGGAGCATGCTGTCAATGTTAGGAAATACGGTGAGCAGAGTTCAGAAACGATAGCATTTGATGCCTTTAAGAATGCGCTCTTAGAGGAGATTCAGACGAAAAAAAGCCGCCTTTGACAGTATGAAACACGTATGTTATAAATAACAGGTATCTTCGTTAAGGCGTTTCTTGACAAGGAACCTTACAAGTGATATATTCTTCTAGTAAGATTGACTTAAATATAATGAGTGTAGCAAGAAGGAGCGCCCAGCTTCTCACCTGGTCGACGTTAGAGTTGGCAGGTTAGGATAAAGAGTATTTGTGATCTAAAGTGGGCGTTCTATGCCCGCTTTTTTTATGTCTAAATCATCGATCAAACTTGCAAATGGCAGGCACGATTGATGGTGGTTGGTCTTGATATCATTGTGGAGGTGTTACAACATTAGCAAGGAACATTTAGTCAATGAGGGGATTCGTGCCAAGGAAGTCCGTGTTATTGGGGTTGACGGAGAACAATTAGGAATTAAACCTATGCGCGAAGCTTTACAGTTAGCGGTAGATGCCAATTTGGATCTCGTGAATGTAGCGCCAAACGCTAAACCGCCAGTCTGCCGTATTATGGACTATGGCAAATTTAAGTTTGAGCAGCAAAAGAAAGAGAAAGAAGCGCGTAAGAAACAGAAAGTCATTAGTGTAAAAGAAGTTCGGTTTAGTCCAACCATTGAAGAACATGACTACAATACGAAGATGCGTAATGTCGTTAAGTTCCTGAAAAAAGGTGACAAAGTGAAATGTAGTATTCGCTTTAGAGGACGTGCCATTACACACTCCGAGATCGGAAGACAGGTTCTGGACCGTTTAGTAAAAGATATAGCAGACATTGGTGAAGTAGAGTCTAAGCCTAAGATGGAAGGCAGAAGTATGCTTATGATTCTTGCGCCAAAATCTGAGAAATAAGCTAGGAGGATATCATTATGCCTAAAATGAAAACTCATAAAGGTGCTGCTAAGCGCTTTAGAAAGACTGGAACTGGGAAGCTTAAACGTTCCCACGCGTTTACAAGTCACTTATTTGCTAACAAAACACAAAAGCAGAAGCGTAAATTACGTAAGGCTGCCATCGTAAGTAATGGAGACTACAAGCGTGTTAAGAGCTTAATTGCTTATAAAAAATAAGACTTCTTAGTTGAAGTTGATGATAGAATTTTAGGAGGTTTTTATCATGCCAAGAGTTAAAGGTGGATATACAACGCGTCGTAGACGTAAAAAAATATTAAAACTGGCTAAAGGTTATTTCGGTTCTAAACACCGTTTATTTAAATCAGCTAATGCGCAAGTGATGAAGTCACTATTATACGCTTACCGTGACCGTCGCCAAAGAAAGCGTGACTTCCGTAAGCTATGGATTACGCGTATTAACGCAGCAGCTCGTCAACACGGTCTATCTTACAGCCGTTTCATGCACGGACTTAAAGAAGCGGGTGTTGATGTGAACCGTAAAATTCTTGCTGACTTAGCAGTGAATGACAAAGAAGCTTTCGCTCAGTTAGTAAGTAAAGCAAAAGGTGAATAAGATAGCTTAGCCTAAGCCCTGAGATGAATTCAAATCTCAGGGCTTTTTTTGGATATATGGCTTCAATCCGTTCTTTACTTGCCATCATTGTTGCTTTAAAATTTTATACTCGTAGGGTTCTAGGGTGACTGTATACGAACTATCAGCTGTTTGCTCCGTTATTTTGTGATGTGTCAAAGCATCCATCCATAGCCCTTGAGGTAGCGTGAACGTTGCCTCCTGAGTTGTGTCAGCCGCGTTCATCATGATGATAAAATGCTCGTCCGTTAACCGTCTTTCATAGACAAGGACTGACGAGTGGGACTCAGCGAGCAAAAAAGAGAGGCTGCCTTGACGTAAAGCGGGATTCTCATGCCGCAAGCGTATCATCGTTTGGTAAAAGGATAACAAGTCATGGTTTTGCTTCTCTTTGTCCCACACCATCGTTTTACGACAGTCCGGGTCTTCTCCACCCGTTAAACCCACATCATCCCCATAGTAAATACAGGGCGCACCCCGATATGTTAATTGAAACGTTGCCGCTAATTTCATCTTATCAACGTTTTCTCCGCAGATCGTTAACAGCCTAGGTGTATCATGTGAGTCTAGCAGATTAAAGGCCACTTCGTTGGCCTGTAGAGGGTAAGCCACATACATACGATTAATTTCATTTTTGAATTGCTGGGCATCTATCCTATTTTTACAGAAAAAGTCTAATATGGTATTTGTCACGGGATAGTTCATCACGGCATCGAACTGGTCACCTTGAAGCCACGGCATAGACTGATGCCAAATTTCCCCTAAGATATAAGCGTCAGGATTAGCCGCTTTTACAACCCGTCGAAATGCTCTCCAAAAGGCGTGATCAACTTCGTTGGCAACGTCTAAGCGCCAGCCATCCATACCAATCTCTTCAATGTAGTAACGAGCGACCTCTAATAGATAGGCTTTGACTTCCGGGTTCTCAGTATTTAATTTTGGCATCATATGAGTGAAGGCAAAGGTATCGTAACTCGGACGTGGTTCGGTTTGAACTGGAAATTCATGGACATAAAACCAGTCGCGATAGGGAGAGTGTTCTTGATTTCTGATCACATCTTGAAATGGCGCGAAGTAATAGCCTGAATGGTTAAAAACGGCGTCGAGCATCACTTTGATATTGTTCTGGTGGCAGATGTGGACTAAGGCTTTTAACAATTGACTATCGCCGAAGTGAGGATCAACCTTTTTGTAATCCACAGTGTCGTACTTGTGATTCGTTGTGGCTTCGAATAGGGGGGTGAAATACAGCGCATTCACACCGAGATCTTTGAGATAATCGATGTGATCGATCACACCCTGTAAGTCCCCACCAAAAAAATTATCATACTGAGGTTGTCCGCCCCAAGGCGCCACATTTTGAGGATCGTTAGACGGATCTCCGTTAGCAAAACGCTCAGGGAAAATTTGATAAAAGACAGCATCTTTCACCCACTCCGGAGGACTAAAGACATCGGCGGCATTAAGAAATGGAAATTCAAAGAGGCCTGTAGGTATTGTGGGGCGTTCCAGAAAAAAGCCGCCTTCTGTATACCATATTTGATCTGCGCCAGATATTAAATGAAACCCGTATGTACATCGACGATAAGGCGGCTTAACAGACGCCTCGTAGTAATCAAATAAAGCGTCACTCGCCACCTTATGCATGGTCGTGAGTTGTTGAGTCCCATTTAGATCATACTTATCACAATGGAACAGACTCACAGTGGTCACATCATCTCTTTTTGTACGCACGCGAATATGGAGCGTCTCTTGATCATAAGCGTAGGCATAATTGGATTTTGGCTGATGAAAAACAGCTTCTAAAAACATGTTATACAGCCCCCTTTTTTAAAGTTGATATGAATAGTCGTGGTAAACTAACTTAAAGTAGCAGTCGAAGAGTAAAAGTTATATATGGGGATAAAATTTCATCATCGTCATTGTATCATGAGTAATCAGGATCTATAGCGCTCATTGACGTCAACCAAGGGTCATGTCCGTGAGCCATTGAGAAGACCAGGAAACTTTACCATTTTGACGAAAGTTATGCTACCATTAACTAAAATGATGATTGTATTTGTTACAATAAGTATATAAGAGGATAGAGCTAATAACGTAACGAAACAAGGACTTGCCCATCACTCACTTCAACGGAGGGAGCCATTATGTTCAATGTCCTACAGTCGAAAGGGTGTTTAATTTTTTCTATTATTGTAGGAATTATTGTGGTCTTATTTAATGTGTTGATCATGTGGATGGCCACAAACACAGTACAATGATTTAACCCTCGGGTCCTAAAATGAATTGACCTGAGCAGACATACAGAACCTAACCCACCAAACCAAATACAAAAATATTCAATAAAACAACAAAGCCTGATATGGCTATGTAGAGAGGAGGGCAAATGATGCCGATCACCATCAGAGATGTGGCCAAACATGCAGGTGTTGCCCCGTCTACCGTATCAAGGGTTATTGCGAACAGTAACCGCATCAGTCAACGTACAAAAGAAAAAGTTTTTCAATCTATGAAAGAACTAGGATATCATCCTAACTATAATGCAAGAAGTTTAGCAGTTAAGAACACGAAATGCTTGGGAATTATCATGCCTAGGTCCACGGAAGAAGCGTTTCAAAACCCGTTTTTCCCAGAAGTGATTCGAGGCATTAGCGTTTGTGCGAATGAAAAAGGGTACGCCCTATTTTTATCAACGGGGGGCAATGAGGAGCAGCATAGAGAAGCCGTTGTTGATATGGTCCAAGGTCGACGAGTAGATGGTGTTATATCACTATATACAAAGGTAGATGACCCATTAGTCGAGTATTTAAGCGACCAAGATTTCCCATTTGTCGTTGTAGGACAACCCTATAACGATAAGTTAAAGATTTCATATGTGGACAATGATAATGTACAAGCGGCGAAAGAAGCGACTGAACATTTAATCAAACTAGGACATCGTCACATTGGATTCGTTGGTGGATCTATCGATTTATTGGTAACAAGAAACCGATTAATTGGCTATCGCCAAGCGTTAGAAGAGGCCGGAATGGCGTATGATGAGTCTTTAGCTATACACGAATCCTTTCTCCAAGAGGGAGGATATAAAGCGATGGTAGAGCTCCTGCGAAACGATAATCCTCCTACTGCACTCCTTGTGATTGATGATGTGATGGCTTTAGGGGTTATCAGCGCGCTTAGTGAGATCGGGATTTCGGTTCCTCAACAGGTTTCAGTGGTCAGTATGAATGATGTCCCGATTGCCAAGGTTTCCTCCCCACCCCTGACGACAGTAAACATTGGTATATATGATTTGGGTTATCAAGCGACGAAAAAACTACTAAAGTGGGTAGAGGAAGACGAACCTGATTTCACACCAACGATCGTTGAACATCAGTTGATGGTTCGCCATTCTACAGCGAAAAGGCAAACAGAATCACAAAACGTTTAGCAAGATGGGTATAGGCCACGATCAACAATGAAGTGCACTCTTAAGTAAAACTATGATATCTTCACTTATAAGTCGTTCTCTCACATGATAGAGAATGGCTTTTTATTTAAGGGTCTTTATACCTACATTAAAAGCCTGCACGGAAATTTTTTAATACTTTAGGGCTAAATCATTTTGTGTATCGAATATTTCCGTAAGATGGTAGAAAAAAAAGAGGGAATCCTTTACAATAGGGAGATGTATTGGAAAAATTATGATTATTTGATGTAAGGGAGGAGAAACGATGATGAAACGCAGCATGATTTGGTTAATCGTTGTGATGCTTGTATTTAGTATGACGCCTAGCGTGAGTGCTACAGGTACAGCCAACGACGAAGTGATTGAAGAGGCATTAAAGAAAGCGGATCTGTATCATGTGCAATCCGAAGTCAGTAAAAGTGACCTCATTGAAAGAATTCATGAGTTATTCCCGGGACAGTTTGATGAACTTACCGAAGATGACTTCCGTATGGACCGTCATGTCTATAGACCTACGCCAGAGGAGGAACCTGAACGTCATAGAATTAGCTTTCATAAGCGAGTCAGTGACGGCCAATTTATAGACGGTCATTTTGAGTTTGTCGGTGAAGCATTAGAGCTTACAAACTTTTACTACCATCCCGGTAAAGTGGCAGATGCTTATTATCCTCCTGAAGTAAGCCGTGACGAAGCTGAGGAGATCGCAAGTGCGTTTAAAGACGAATTTGTGGAAGGGAACTATGTCCTGAGCGATGATGAAGATGCTTACATGTACCATGGTTCAAACCGTACGTTAACAGAACCGGTTGAATATCAGTTTACATATCATCTACAACACGAAGATATCCCGGTTCGTGGACAGTCTGTCAGAATTACCGTTTTAGGTAACGGTGAAGTCACAAGATTTAGTCGCCCTCAAAGCGACATGAGCCAATTAACTTTTGAAGAATCTGAAGCGTTATTAACGGAAGAAGAAGCGTTCGACATTTATGACGACGGCTTAGAATTAGCCCTACGTTATAGAGCAGATTACTATACACCGCAAGATTCAAATCAAGCTTACCTCGCTTATGACCCTGTTCACCATATTAACGGTATTAGTGCAGTGACAGGTCAATATTTATCTGGTGGTGAATTTGTAACTGAATTCCCAGAACAAGAAGAGATCATGATGCTCGTTAGTGAACCCGTTACAACTGAGCAACAACCGATTTCCCCTGAGGAAGCAAAAGCGTTAGTAGAGGAACTTCTTGCACCTGCTGATGAGAATACGGAACTCCATATTGAAGGTGTAAGAGAAGTAGAGAATCATTTAGGGCAAGAAGTATATCACGTTAATTACATGTATTATACCGGTAACTCAGGATCTGGGAGCTCTATTGAAATAACAAAACAAGGCGAAATCATGAACTTTTACAACCACAGCCAGTCTGAACGATACTATCGACCAGGTATGGAAAGAGAAAAGCTAGAACCACAGATTACAGAGGAAGAAGCGTTAGAAAAGGCGGTAAGCGCCATTGAGGAATATGCGGCCTCTAACATGCATCTTTATAGCTATCCAACAACAACAGTTCAACATGACGTTTATGAAGGAGCATACCGTTACAACTTCCCTCGTGTACATGATGGCGTCGTATTCAGTGGCGACTCTATTAATGTCACTATATCATCTCAAACAGGTGATATCTTAAACTTTAATAATCGCTTCCGTGAGCACGAATTTACGGCTTCACCTGAAGATGCTCTAGATGTAGAGGAGATAAGGGAGGCCTATACAGAAGCGTTTGATTTGGAACTCACTTATGTGAATCTGTATAATGAAGATGACGAACATTACTACCTCGTGTACGCACCGAGGCGTGATACACCTTACAATTACTTTGATGCCCAATCAGGTCAGTGGGAAGAAACTGAAGGTTCGCGTCAACGTAGAGCAGAAGGAGAAGCGCCACTTGTTGAGCATGCTTGGGCAGCAGAAGAACTCAATTTCTTAATTGAGTCCGGGATTGTGACATGGTCAGAGGACTTTGATGCAGATGTGAGCATGACAAAAGGGCAAGCGTTAGAGGTGTTAATGAAATCCTTAACTCGCTTTTGGAATTCTTACGGTCCACATGAGGATGTAGAGCCAACGTTCAGCAACATTGATCAAGATCACCCGTTGTTTGACATCGTTGAGCGTGCAGCAGAAGCAGGCATCATTGATCCTCAAGCTAGTGCTTTTGATGTCGATGCAAACATCACGCGTGAAGAGTTAGCCGTTTGGTTTATTAGAGCAATGCGTCTTAATGAGGCCGCTGAGCATGCGGATATCTATAAGCTCCACTTCAGTGACGCAGACAATGTATCTGATGGTTACCAAGGACATGTGGCACTAGCATCCGCATTTGGCATACTCCAAGGTAACAATGGGGCTTTCAACCCTCATCAAGAGGTGACACTGGCTCAAATGGCGGTAGCGACAATTCGCTTAGCGAACACCATTACAAACTTCGAACACCAACGTTATCTATACTAAAATAAAACAGAGGCTGTTGAGGCTATACTTTAGTATCTTAGCAGCTCAAGAGGCCGTGGGTATGATCATACCTGCGGCCTTTTTAAGATTATGAGCCGGTTAAGCCTCGTAATGTTACAGCCATACTAGGGTCTGTTATAATGTATATAGCTTACGAAGTACTTATTGCATCGTTATACATAAGGAGGATTTATCATGAGTTTAGAACCCACATTACAGATGTTTAAGGATTTAACTGAAGCACCAGGTGCACCTGGACACGAGCAGAATGTTCGTAACATTATGAGAAAATGGATTCTTCCTTTCTCTCATGAAGTTTACCAAGATAACATTGGGAGCTTGGTTGCCAAGAAAGTAGGCAACCAAAACGGACCCAAAGTTATGGTTGCTGGTCACTTGGACGAGATTGGATTTATGATTACTCATATCACAGATGACGGATTCTTACGTTTTCAAACACTTGGGGGTTGGTGGGAGCAAGTCATGCTGGCTCAACGTGTGAGTGTATTGACATCAAAAGGTGAGATTGAGGGTGTGATAGGCTCTAAACCCCCACATATCCTTTCAGCCGAGGCACGTAAGAAAGCAGTAGATAAAAAAGAGATGTTTATTGATATCGGTGCGACAAGTCGTGAGGAAGCGGAAACGTTTGGGGTTCGGCCTGGAGATACAGTGGTCCCCATCTGTCCTTTTACGGTGATGAAAAACCCTAAAATGCTCATGGCAAAAGCGTGGGATAATCGGATTGGTTGTGCCATTGCAATCGAAGTGTTGAAAAGGCTAAAGGACGAAGGACACCCTAACGAAGTATACGGTGTAGGAACCGTTCAGGAAGAGGTCGGATTAAGAGGGGCTCAAACATCAGCACACGTCGTGCAGCCAGACATTGCGTTTGCCGTTGATGTTGGTATTGCAGGTGACACACCAGGTGTCAAACCGGACGAAGCTTTAGCAAAAATGGGCAAAGGTCCCCAATTGTTAATTTACGATGCGTCTATGATTGGTCATAAAGATCTCAGAGACTTTGTCGTCAATGTAGCGGAAGAAAACGATATTCCCTTCCAATACGACTATGTCCCGGGTGGGGGCACAGACGCAGGTAAGATGCATTTAACTGGGAATGGAGTCCCCTCATTAGCTATCGGTATAGCTACACGTTATATTCATAGTCATGCCGCTATTTTACACCGTGATGATTTTGAAAACGCAGTAAACCTACTTGTGGAGGTCATTAAAAAGTTAGACGAGCAAACGGTAAAACAAATTATCGGTTAAAGCACTCATTTATATGATAAAACGACTTGATATGAATCGTGATTGTGGTTAGGGATACGTTTAGGGAAAAACGTAAAGAGGTACAGTGAGTGATACAGGTATATATTAGAACATATAAAAGGAGGGGTCTAATTGTAGCCCCTCCATCATTTTGTGCCATTTTAACGAGTACAAATGGTGAAAGAAAAGAGAGAAAGAAACGAGTGGTTCATAAAATATAAGAGTGGATTACTGAAGTCCGCTCTTAATATGATCGACAATATCTGCTTTTTCCTGTTCACCACATTCGTTCCACATTAACTCGAATAAAACACCAAGACCTGGAAGCATTTTTTCCTCTCCGCTTTCGATGGCGTCTAATATGGTGGCGCGAATATGTTCTTCGTTACTATCATTTAAATTGTCCGTAATAGCGTGTCTCAAATTCAGGTTCATGTAAATACTCCTTTCTTCAAGTTAAAAGCATTATTATTATGTACGTTAATTTGGTATAGTATGAATGTAAATTGTAAGTCAACCTTGGAGGGATCTGATTAAATGTTCATTCACTCTTCCCAAAATCCAACATTTAAATTGTGGAAAAAGTTACATACAAAAAAAGGACGTCGAGCGCAACAACGATTCTTAATCGAAGGCATCCATATGGCTGAGGAAGCATTGCAGTCTACATATATTATTGATGAAATGATTATCTCTGAAGATTTCAATCTACCTGAGTCATGGGCTGCACAGATAAAAAGTGCAAAACCTAAAGTCATGACCCTTACAAACGAGCTTTTTTCACAAATTTCCTCCACGCCCTCACCGCAAGGTATTGCGATGACCGTCAGGCTGAATAATGAGAATGACGTAAAAAGTGTGATGAGAGAATGCACATCGTTAATGTTAATTGACCAAGTTCAAGATCCGGGAAACTTGGGTACAATAATGAGAACAGCTGACGCCGCTGGCATTGATGCTGTCATTTTAGGAAAAGGCACCGTTGATGTGTATTCAGACAAAGTCCTTAGATCCACACAAGGGTCGGTGTTTCACATTCCGCTCGTTGAAGCTGATTTGTTTAACACAATCCTCACGTTGAGGGAGCAAAACTGGTCAGTTGTAGGCACAAGTTTGCAGGGAGCCACACCCTATACTGAGATGGGGACAATCGATCATCCTTATGCCTTACTCGTAGGTAATGAAGCCAACGGTTGCTCAGAACAACTATTGGATCTTGTGACACATAAAGTCAAGATACCGATGTATGGCAAAGTCGAGTCACTCAACGTTGGTGTAGCGACTGGTATTTTGCTTTATTACTTGCAACACGAGACTAAGCATCTGCCTCACAGATAAGTTGTCAGATTATCATCAAACAGCGCCATCGGTGAAGTGTACGCGCACATAAATGAAATTCATAAACAACATAATTTTTTTTAATAAATATGAGCATGAGGATAGAAATGAAATGTTTTTTTCGATATGATAAAAAACTGAGAGCTGTAAGTGAACAAAGTAGCGACCTTTGTTTTCAAGCTCTCTAAGGAGTAGGGTTACACCAATGTTATCATCTATAACTTTTTTAACTCCTTACTTTAAGGGAGCAAGAGGAAACGTGACAACGGCAAATAGAATCAAGAAGGGCTATGAGGGTCAAGGGCGGTCAGTCAAAGTGTTAGCCTACAGTGAAGGCCTAACAGGACCGGATTTTCAACAAGTTTTAGAAAACAGCAGTACAAAGCCAGTATTGCATATTTTGCATATCACTCGCTTTGTTCAATGGATGCAATACGAAGAGGTTTCAATTCCCTCATCTTATATGGTGACGATGGGGGGGACAGATATTCATATGCAGCTCTCACAACGTGATTTGACGCAGGCTGAGTTTGCATTTGTGGATAAAGCGCAATACGTCACGTTGTTTACACAAGAAGCAAAGGAGATTCTATCCCAACATAACCCAGCTTGGGAAAGCAAGCTAGTCGTCATTCCACAAGGGATTGAACTCCCTACAATGCCTGAAAAAAACGGACCACTGACAGGTGAAGTTGAAGAATCTGCAGATGATCGTCCTTTCCATATTCTTCTGCCTGCGGGTCTTAGAGAAGTGAAAGATGTTTTGCATCTGTTACCTGCGTGGGAGCACTTATACAACAAGGATCGCCGTTTGAAAGTCACCATCATCGGAGAAGTATTAGAGCAGCCAGTCTTACAAGACGTAAAATCAGCCTGTCAGGCTTACCCGTTTCTACAGTTTCAGGATTCTGTTTCTTTTCAGCAGATGGGAAGTCTGTATGCCCAAGCGGACCTCGTTATTAATACGTCTAAACAGGAAGGACAACCGACGGCCGTCTGCGAAGCTATGGGGCTTGGTATTCCGGTAATTGTGAGAGACAATCCGGGAAATAGAAGCTTCGTGACACATGGCCAGACGGGTTATGTTTATCAGGAGCCGCGAGACTTTGTACATCTGGTCGACGAGCTGATCAATCACCCCGAGAAAACAGAGCGAATGGTAAAAAAGGCACAACACTTTGTACAATCTATACTCAGTGTGGAAAAAGAGATACAAGCGTATCTCAACCTATTAACCAAATTAAGACGATAAGAAACAACAGAGGTGTAAAACATGAAAAAATGGGTATTATCTTTGATTTTAATGTTAGTTTTGAGTTTAAGTGCTTGTGGAACAGCTGAGGAAGAACCTCAGGCCAATGAAAGTGAGGACACATTCAAAATAGGGGTTATACCCGCTTTGACCGAGGGTAACCTAGAAGAGCCGATGGAAAAGCTTGAACAGGTTCTAGATGACGCGTTGGAGCAAGATGTGGAGCTTGAAGTCTACCCCGATTACAATGGTGTCGTCGAAGCACTTAATTTTGATCACATACAGTTGGCCTATTTAGGA
This sequence comes from Caldalkalibacillus salinus, assembly GCF_016745835.1. NCBI lineage: Bacteria > Bacillati > Bacillota > Bacilli > Caryophanales > Bacillaceae > Caldalkalibacillus > Caldalkalibacillus salinus. The sequence continues at coordinate 73,356 of NZ_JAERVL010000004.1, forward strand.
CCAGCCACTTATCTTGAAGCCCATCACCGTTCTGGGGCCCAAGCGATTTTGACCCAACTGATTGATGGTAAACCCTACTATCATTCTTACATTGTGACACAGCATGATGCCCCGTGGGAGAGTCTTGATGACCTATTAGCTGAGGCTGAAGAGGTATCTTTTGCATTTGGAGACCAAAGCTCTACGTCGGGTAGCATTGTGCCTAGTCATGAGCTTAAACAACGTGGTGTTTGGGAAGATGAACAGACGTCAGATTTTGGAGAGATGAGATATACCGGCTCTCATGATGCGACCGGAATCGCTGTTCAAAACGGTCAAGTTGACGCCGGAGCAATCGATAGCGCCTATTTTAACTTATTAATCGAGCAAGGCACGCTAGATGAATCCAAATTTAAAGTCTTATGGCAGTCAGAAGAATTGTTCCAATATCCTTGGGCTGTGTCCTCTGAAGTAGATGAAGAGACGATTCAAACGATTCAGGACACGTTTATCAATATTGAAGATGAAGAGATATTGGGAGGATTCGGCGCATCAGCCTTTGTTGAAGCGTCTGACGAAGACTACGAGTCCATTCGTAAAGTGATGGAAGAGATGGGACGTTTGGATTAATTGTGGTGAAAAAACATGTGGTTTAATCGCAAGAACATATTACTATCTATTACCATTATCGGCGTACTGATCTGGAGTGCTATCGGTACGGATTTCAGCTTGGACAAGCTGAGAAATTTTGCAGAGCATTATCAAGAGATCATTGATTTGTGGTTCCCGCCTAACTTTGAAAGAGTGGACCGTGCTTTTAATGCGATATTGCTTACCTTACAGGTGGCTTTCTTTGGCTCCTTTGTAGCACTCCTGATTGTATTACCGATCAGTTTTTTTGCAGCCAAGAATACAAGTCCTAATGCGACGATATATCATCTCGTTCGAAACAGTTTGAGCGTGTTACGTTCTGTACCGGACATCGTCATTGGGATTATATTGGTCATGGCAATCGGATTGGGACCTTTCCCAGCGGTGATGGCCATTCTTTTACACAACATAGGGGTCTTAGGTAAACTCATCTCAGAATTGATTGAAGCAGCGGACAAAGGACCACAGGAAGCGGTCGCTTCCTTAGGGTTAGGAAGAATGATGATTGCGATGTACGGTATTCTTCCTCAAATCATTCCTAATATCTTGTCCCATTATTTTTATCGTTTTGAAGTGGCGATACGCTCTTCTATTATTCTAGGGTTTATTGGCGGTGGCGGCATCGGACAACTGTTGATGAACGCGCAAAGGGTTTACGCTTATGGTGATGTGATGCTCTATGTGCTTTTCATCATGGCACTCGTCATTTTGGTGGATATGATGAGTAGTTACGTCCGAAGTCGCGTCATATAGGAGGAACTGATGACACTCATACTCAAAGAATTAAACGTTTCTTACAAAACACGTCGAAGAGAAGAGCAAGCCCTTGATCACGTTGATTTAACGGTTCAAGAAGGAGAGTTTATTGGGATACTAGGACGCAGTGGAGCGGGAAAATCAACATTGGTACGTTGTATTAACCAACTAGTCAGACCTTCAAGCGGCCAAGTCCTATGGAACGGAATGGATCTCAGCACCTTAAAGGGACCTAGACTTCGGAAGGTGAGAAGAGAGATTGGGATGGTCTTTCAACAATTTCATCTTATTCCAAGGCTGACCGTGTTACAGAATGCTGTGCTCGGAAACTTTGGGTATAGGCCCCTGTATAAGAATATTGTGGGTTACATCTCAAAAGAAGAATCAAATAGAGCATTGCACGCTCTTGAACGAGTAGGGATCGAACATCTGGCACAGAAGCGTGTCGATCAATTGAGTGGTGGACAACAGCAACGAGTGGCCATTGCCAGAGTGATCATGCAACAACCTAAAATACTACTAGGCGATGAACCTGTTGCCAGTTTAGATCCTACTACAAGCAAACAAGTGTTACAGCTCATGAAAGAGATACACCACACCGAAGGCATGACCACCATTGTGAACTTACATGATGTACAGTTGGCCTTAGATTATTGTCAACGTATTATCGGCTTGAAAAACGGGCAAATCATCTTTGATGGTGCGCATGACGAGGTGACAACAGACGTATTAGATGAGATATATGCTTAAAAGGACGCACTTCAAAAGAGCGATGCACATGGCTATCTATTTTGAAGAGACAGTGACAGAATGAGCGTATTCTTGTCAGCAGTGTTGTCTGTTGCAATCCAATAGGAATTTTCATATAATATCCCTTAAGCACATTTAAAATAGTTGAACGGCTGAGAAAGAGACTTAGTAAATAGAAGGTTGCCTCTCAGGGAGGAGACGTCGTGACTGTAAGCGTCTCTAGGTAAACACTATTGAATTCCCTCTGGAGCTGTCCTGTGAGCCTTTTCACCTAAGAAAAGTGGGTAGCAGGTACCGGGTCCCATACTCGTTATTGGAATGAAGTGAAAGATCGACATTATCTCATCACGCTCAATATGGGTGTGATATGTGTCTGATCTTTAATAAGGGTGGTAACGCGAGCGCTCGTCCCTTGAGGATGAGGGCTTTTTTTATTTGTCTAAAAGCGCAATAGGATTGAGGAATATTAGTAGAGGAGTGGATGTCATGAAGGATAAGCTATTAGCTTTAAAGGAAGATGCTCTGACCAAGGTCGACAATGCGACCGAGCCCAAAGATCTACAGAATGTGAGAGTCGAGTACCTAGGAAAAAAAGGTCCTATCACCGAGGTGCTCCGTGGCATGGGGCAACTGCCAGCTGAGGAACGCCCTGTCATTGGTCAGCTTGCCAACGACATACGCAGTGATATTGAAGCTGCTTTACAGGAAAAGGAATCTGAACTGGCAGCCAAACAGTTAGAAGCACAACTAGCAGAGGAGAAGATCGATGTCACACTACCGGGTAGACCGGTAACGACAGGAGCGACACATCCTTTGTCGGCAGTGATAGATGACATTGAAAATATTTTTATGGGTCTCGGTTTTAAGATAGCCGAGGGACCAGAGGTTGAACAGGACTATTACAATTTTGAAGCTTTAAATTTACCAAAAAACCATCCGGCAAGAGATATGCAAGACTCCTTTTATATCACCGATGAGATTCTCTTACGTACACATACATCGCCCGTGCAGGTGCGTACCATGGAAGCGATGAAAGGAGAAGTGCCCGTTAAAATTATCTGTCCGGGTAAGGTGTTCAGGAGAGATGATGATGACGCAACGCATTCTCATCAATTCATGCAGATAGAAGGGCTTTATGTTGATCGCGGTGTTAGCATGAGCGATTTGAAGGGCATACTCCTGACTTTTGCTAAGGAAATGTTCGGTGAAGATCAACAGATCAGGTTACGACCAAGCTTTTTCCCATTCACAGAACCGAGTGCTGAAGTCGATATATCGTGTATCCTGTGTCACGGTGAAGGCTGTCGTGTATGTAAACATACCGGTTGGATTGAGATTCTAGGTTCTGGCATGGTCCATCCTCGCGTGTTAGAAATGGCTGGATATGATCCTAAGGAATATTCAGGTTTTGCCTTCGGAATGGGCGTAGAAAGAATCGCGATGCTGAAATACGGCGTAGACGACATCCGTCATTTCTACACAAATGACCAACGCTTCATAAAACAGTTTCAACGATTATAATCACGAGGAGGAGATTCATCTTGTTAGTGTCATATAAATGGTTAAATCAGTATGTGGATCTTAGTGGCGTAAGTCCACAAGCCTTAGCGGAAAAAATCACACGGGCCGGTGTTGAAGTAGATGTGATTCATGAGCGTCAACAAGGCATACACGGGGTTGTCGTGGGCTATGTACAGGATTGTCAGCAGCACCCCAACGCTGACAAGCTACGTGTCTGCCAGGTTGATATCGGAGAGGGCGAGCCTTCACAAATTATCTGTGGAGCCCCAAATGTGGCTCAAGGACAGAAAGTACCGGTTGCTAAGGTAGGCGCTGTCTTGCCGGGTGATTTCAAAATTAAAAAGGCAAAGCTCAGAGGTGAAGCCTCCCATGGTATGATCTGTTCCGCTCAAGAGCTTGGGATTGAAGATCGCTTAGTGGCTCCAGAGTTCAAAGACGGTATAATGGTGTTACCAGAGGACTTAGAGGTCGGTTCAGATGCCCTAGCTCACCTGGACCTTGATGATGTGGTATTAGAGCTCGACTTGACACCTAACCGCTCAGATTGTTTGAGTATGATAGGCGTTGCTTATGAAGTTGGAGCTATACTCGGTCGTAAAGTACACTTACCAGCTTACGAATTGCAAGAGACAGGTGCTCCAACAGCTGATCAAGTCAAGATAGATATCGAAGCAGAAGACTTATGCCCACACTATGCAGTACGCAAAGTGAGCAATGTTAAAATAGGTCCGTCACCATTATGGTTACAGAATCGCTTAACGGCGGCCGGTGTAAGACCGATCAACAACGTTGTTGATGTGACCAACTATATTATGTTGGAATACGGCCAGCCCTTACACGCCTTTGATGCGAAACAAGTGAAAGATCAGCATATCATTGTTCGTGAAGCCCAACAAGGAGAAAAAGTCGTCACGTTAGATAACCAATCGCGCACGTTAGAAGCAGGCACGCTCTTGATTACAGACCCAGAAAAAACAATTGCCATCGCAGGTGTCATGGGGGCAGCGAATTCTGAGGTAGAAGATGATACAACGGAGATTATCTTAGAATCCGCTTATTTTGATGGTCCGTCTGTCCGTCATACCTCTAGAGCGTTAGGCCTGCGATCTGAAGCGAGTGCCCGTTTTGAGAAAGGGGTTGACCCTGAGCGTATTCACGCTGCCGTTAACCATGCAGCATACCTGTTATCTGAATTAGCAGAAGGTGAAGTCCATCAAGGTGTGGCCGAAAAACAGGTGCGTGATATGCCGAGACAGGACATCTCAGTACATCTTGCTCGCCTAAACAAACTATTGGGGACCACTTTGCAACCAACAGAGGTCACGGAAATCTTTGACCGACTCGCGTTTGATTACGAGAACAAAGGACACGAAATTCGTGTTGAAGTCCCAACACGACGTCCAGATTTAGCCATTGAAGAAGATCTCATGGAAGAAGTGGCGCGTTTATACGGGTACGATGAGATTCCAACAACACTTCCAGCGGGCGTCACAACTGCAGGATCTAGAACACCTAGACAACAGTTACGACATACGATCAAGCATTATTTACAGGGTGCAGGATTAGACCAAGTCGTCACATACTCATTGACAAGTGAAACGAATGCCCAATGGGACACGTTTGAGAAAAACGTGTATACACCGATACCACTTAGCATGCCGATGAGTGAAGAGCGTAGTCACTTGAGAACGACGCTCGTCCCTAACCTTTTAGAAGTGACACAGTACAATAAAAATCGTAAGCAAAATCACACGCATATCTTTGAGGTCGGACACGTTTTTCTCACGCAAGAGCGTCAATTGACCTCCTTACCTGAGCAAGAAGAGCGTATTTCAGGGGCACTTTCAGGTCTATGGCAGATACATCCATGGCAACAAGTAAAAACACCGGTTGATTTCTTCGTTGTTAAGGGGGTATTAGAAGGATTATTTGAAAAGCTCGATGTTGGTGTACCGACATTTGTATCGACACAGATTGATCATTATCATCCTGGAAGAACGGCGCTCATTTACCTAAAAGATGAGGTCGTTGGGTTTATCGGACAACTCCACCCCGAAACTCAAAAAGAGTTAGACTTACAGCCAACATATGTGTTTGAACTTAGCTTTGAGCGATTGCTCAAACATCTACCAGAGGAAATCTCCTTCACTTCTCTGCCTAAGTTCCCAGGTATTCAGCGTGACCTCGCCGTTGTTGTAAATGAAGACATTAAGGCAGGAGACTTGGTACAAACCATAGAAGAAGTAGGGGGAGAGCTTCTCCGTTCCGTTTCTTTATTCGACGTCTATCAGGGTGAAGGCATTGAAGAGGGGAAAAAGAGCATGGCATACGCTTTATACTACCTCAATCCAGAACGCACGCTGACAGATGAAGAAGTAGGTCAAGTACACAATGAAATTGTGACGGCGCTTGAGAAAAAATGGAACGCCCTGTTACGAAAATAAACAATTAATGATAAGATGGAAGGAAAAGCACCGAGGAGGGCTTTTGGGTGAATGAAGAGCAGAAAAATTCGATATCGGTGAAAATACACGGTCAACGATATAAATTAAAAGGGGAAGAGTCCCCAGAATATTTGCAGAGTATCGCCCATTACGTCGATATGAAAATGAACGATATCGAGGAAAAAAACCCATCTTTGGATGTAGCTAAAGTGGCTGTCTTATCAGCTGTTAACATAGCGGATGAATATCACAAACTCAAAAAAGAGTACGATGAACTATTAAAATGGAAAGAAAACCAGACGAAGGAGTAACAGCATGGGTATGATGGATGTTATTTTAATCATTTGTTTTTTGCTCGGATTTTACACGGGCTACCGCCGCGGATTTATACTTCAGGCGGTCCACCTCGTGGGATTCATTGTCGCCTATGTTGTGGCATATCGATACTTCCGTGACGTGGCTCCCATGTTAGAAACGTGGGTCCCATACCCTTTCCATGATCAAGAAGTGGTCAGTGGATTTTGGGTCGAGATGATGCAAATAGAGACCCTTTTCTATTCCGCTATCGCCTTTGCTCTTTTGTTTTTCAGCACAAAGTTCATCCTTATGCTCATAGGACACTTGCTCACGATGATTGCACGATTACCAGTATTAAACTTTGCTAATCGCTGGTTAGGGGGAATACTAGGTTTTGTAGGGGCATTTATTGTGACATTTGTCCTTGTCCATGTTATGCTCTTTATACCCTGGCAAACGGGTCAAGATTCGCTTACAGATTCGGCCGTTGCCACGTGGATGCTTGACAAAGGAAGCTTTTTATCTGACCAAATGAAGGAATCGTGGAATACAAGGAGTGAGATATAGATGAGTGAGAAAGTGAAACTAACAACACTTTCATCTAAAGGTGGATGAGGATGCAAAATAGGTCCAGAAGACCTGTCGCAAGTTTTGCGACATTTACCAGAAACCGTACCGAATCCTAATGTATTAGTGGGACTAGATACCTCAGACGATGCCGGTGTTTATCGTATTACGGATGACGTGGCGCTTGTACAGACAGTAGACTTTTTCACGCCGATAGTCGATGATCCCTACATGTTCGGGCAGATTGCTGCCGCTAACTCCCTAAGCGATATTTACGCGATGGGAGGGAAACCGTTGACCGTCCTTAATATTGTTGGGTTCCCGATTAAGACACTAGACCGGTCCATTTTAGCTGACATCCTTCGCGGAGCTGGTGATAAAGTGGCTGAATCAGGTGCTACGCTTGTTGGCGGACATTCCATCGATGACCAGGAGCCAAAGTTCGGATTGGCGTGCACCGGAACGATACACCCAGACAAGGTTCGTGCTAACGTAGGGGCCAAGCCTGGTGATCGGCTGATCATAACGAAACCGATCGGTGTCGGGATACAAACGACAGCCATTAAGCGGGACCTACTGAAAGAGTCTGAGCTAGACAGGGTGATGACGGTCATGGCCACACTGAACAAAGAAGCGGCAGAGGCCATGCAAGGTTATCATGTTAATGCATGCACGGATATCACTGGCTTTGGCCTGTTAGGTCACGCATCAGAAGTGGCTAAGGGCAGTGATGTAGGACTTGTCATTCATCAGGACCAGGTTCCTGTACTAGAACGTACACGCGCACTTGCGGAAGAGGGCATTGTACCCGGAGGATCGAAGGATAACCATAAATGGCTTAGTGAATGTGTCCATTATGCAGAAGACATTGATCAAACCGATCAGTGGATCTTGTGTGATGCGGTGACGTCAGGAGGGTTACTCATCGCGGTTCCAGAAGCGGAAGCAGCCGATCTCCTTGAAGAGCTCAAAGCAAAGGGTGTCGAGGCAGCTGACATTGGATATGCGACAGAAGAACACCCTTGTGAGATCACCGTTAAAAAGCAGGTATAGTCAAGTTTTAAGAGTTGTTGGGACATTTCTCGACAACTCTTTTATTTTGGGCGAAGGCGAACCTTATTTTGTTGAAGGAATAAACGAACCTAAATGGAATTAAAAAGGGAGCGCTCTTATTAACCGTCTAAAGACATGAGAAAGGGTATGACGTATGAGAAAGTTTATGTCCAAACTAGGACCTTTTCAATTTACAGTCTACATCTCTGCTTCTATCATTTTTTTAAACGTGCTACTCATTAACCCTATTTTTCTATATTTTGTAAATGATATTGAAGTGGCCAAAGTGATTCTATTGAAAGAAGCCATTTTTTTGATTTGTACATTTACAATATTATACATCTTATCAAGTATGTACTATAAACGTACACGAGAAGTGGCTAAAGATGACCTCAAGCAGATGATTCAAAATCTACAAAATTATGTCTTCCGAATAAAAAAAGATGACAAAGGTCGGTTCATTTATACCTTCTCAGAGGGAAAGATTGCCGACGAGAGAGGACGTACGACGGAAAACATTTACGGCTTAACGAGTGAAGAGGCGTCAGGGAAAGTATGGGCTGACCAGGTTGACCCGTACTATGAACAAGCGTTTGAAGGAACAACAGTTAGCTATGAAGTGGTCAGTGAGGGCTGTCATTTATTCACGACACTCTCCCCCATCTACGAAAATGGAAAAGTCGTCGAGATCGTAGGGGCGTCCAGTGACATCACTGAAATTAAGCAAATGGAAGAGAATCTTAAACGGAGCCATGACCGGATTCATGACATCTTAGAGGGCATGGCTGAAGGCTTTTTAGCAATAAAGAGTAACGGTGATGTGACCTACATTAACTCTAGGGGTGCCAAACTTCTACATTGTAAGAAGCAGGATCTCATCGGTCAGCAAGTGTACGATATATTCCCACCAGAGATCATCTCCGAATTTGAAGAAGCGTATCAAAAATCCGTTCAGTATGGTGAGAGGTTAAAAAAAGAGACTTCATACAAAAAGAGATGGTTTGAAGTGACCCTATATCCCTCTCATGAAGGATGTAGCGTTTTCTTTAGTGATGTCACAGAAAGGAAACATTCTCAGGCTTTACTGCAGAAGTCAGAGAAACTAAGTGCAGTGGGGCAGCTTGCAGCGGGGGTGGCCCATGAGATCCGCAATCCTTTAACTAGTTTAAGAGGGTTTATTCAGCTTCTTCAAAAAGAAAACAGGCTACAACCACATCAGCACTATGTGAACATTATGATTTCAGAGCTAGACAGAATTGAATTAATTATCAGCGAGTTTTTGGTACTGGCGAAACCTCAAGCTGTACATTATCACCAAGCCGATATTTGTACCATGATTGAACATACGATGACCTTGTTAGAGACACAGGCGCATATGAACAATGTGGCCATTAATGTGGACATAGATACGAATATCCCGCGTATCGTCTGTGAACCCAATCAACTGAAACAAGTGTTTATTAATATCTTAAAAAATGCAATAGAGGCCATGCCTGACGGTGGTGAGGTTCAACTTAACGTTTATCGAGAGGATGAATGGATTAAAATCATATGTCGGGACGAAGGGATAGGGATTCAGGAAAAAGATTTGCAAAACTTAGGTGATCCCTTTTTTACAACGAAGGATGACGGAACGGGATTAGGATTAACAGTTAGTTTTAGAATCATTGAGAATCACGGGGGCAGGATTGAAGTGAACAGCCAGAAGGGAAAAGGTACGACATTTACGATCACTCTACCGCTCACGCCTCCTGAAGTATCAGAAACGGCAGGTTGAATTAACCTGCCGTTCGTTTTTTAATGAGCCATTTCTCTAATTGATACACACCCTGATACATGAGTGTCGCGATAATAGCGATGATCAGCAAGCTCATCAGAACAAGGGTAAAGTTAAACACCTGAAAGCCATATATAATCAGGTAACCCAAGCCTTTTTGAGCCACAAGGAATTCACCTACGATGACCCCGACCCAAGCTAAGCCGACATTGACCTTTAATGTGGATACAATCGTGGCAAATGAGGCAGGTAGGATGACGTATCGTAACACTTGATATTTGTTTCCCCCAAAGGAACGGATGACGGTGACATAATGGGTATCGACCTCTCTAAAGCTGTTATAGATGACCAGGGTTGTAATTATGACAGTGATGGCCAAAGCCATAGCCATGATGGACATGAACCCGGGACCTAACCCCACGATAAGAAGGGGCCCCAGGGCGACCTTCGGCATACTGTTCAACACGACGAGATACGGTTCAAGTACTTTGTTGAGGAACGGCGACCACCATAAAAGGGTGGCGATCAACGTCCCTATCAGCGTACCTAAAATAAACCCGACGAATGTCTCTGTCACCGTCGTCCAGAGATGAGGATAAAGACTCCCGTCTAGACCTTTCTCTAAAAATAGAGCAAAAATTTTACTCGGTTGACTAAAGATCAGCGGGTCAATCCATTTGTAGGAAGAGGCCAATTCCCACATTCCAAAGAACCCTATTAATAATAAGAGCTGTAAACTCAGGACTTTGCTCTTCTCAATCTTTTTTTTCTTCATAAATTGACGATGAATATTAGTCGTATCGAGGTTATGACTCATCCTGATCAAGCTCCTTCCATATTTTATGGAAAAGGGCATTGAACCCCTCTTGTTCCCTCGCTTCAAAAGGTAAGCAGTTACGAATGTGTGCTGGCACGTCAACAATCCCTTTGATCTCTCCTGGACGCTGATCTAAGACGACAATGCGGTCTGACATGGCTATACTCTCGGCAATATCGTGTGTAACAAGTACGGCAGTTTTTTCGTGCTTTTTCAATGTATCAAAGACGAGGTCTTCTAGTTTTAACTTCGTTTGGTAGTCTAAAGCAGAGAAAGGTTCATCCAACAATAATATATCTGGGTTCGTTACGAGCGTGCGCACCAGAGCTGCTCTTTGCCGCATACCTCCGGAAAGCTGTGAAGGCAAGTGTTCTTTATATTCACTCAATCCCATTTCCTGCAGCAAGAAATGGGCGTATTTTTCTTTTTGTTGACGTGTCTTCTGATCTAAATCCATCACTTTGACACCGATTAAGACATTTTCGAGTATATTCTGCCATTCAAAGAGATAATCTGCTTGCAACATATAACCGACTGAAGGGGTTGGATGTGTTAACGTCTGACCTTTAATTATCACTTCACCCTCTGTTGGTGTGATAAGTCCTGCGATACTAGATAATACTGTTGTTTTACCACAACCACTCGGACCAACCAAACTGATAAATTCCCCCTTTTCCACAGTGAGATCGATATGTCTCACAGCAAGGTTGGCTTCATTTTCACTCACATAAACATGGGAAACGCCCTGAAGCTTTATAAGGGATTGTGTGGACATCTTCTCCCCCCTCATCCTAATATAGGCATACGTGTAGATGTTGATAGTGTATTTTATGTGAGTGGGATAAAAAGGTGCAAGCGAGCCCAAGTAAATATATGTATAATGAGCAAAAAAATAATAATATTGATAATATACTTTTAATCCTAGAAATAGGGATTTGTTTCTATGGTTGGATTTTGTAAGTTATATTAATATTGTGGGAAATAGTTATAAATCTATTGTTTATGACCAAAACCCTACATTCCGTTAGCAATTTAACAAAAAGGAGTGAAATAAATCGTGGGGTGAGCTAGGGGCTCTGGATCACTTCTTTACCCACTATAGCGAAGTTATATATTTACATAAAAATAGCCGAGCAGAGCCCGGCTGAACGCGATGTTAATTTTTAGATGCCCTTTCTGCAAATGTGGTGTCCACAAGTATGTCATAATCAATTCTTTGCTGTAGTTCTCCTGACTCTTCAATGATGTCTTGAATACGATCCCACTCATTTTCGCCCAAAATCAAATCTGGATCATACGTTTCCTGCTCCTTATAGCGCTCGATGACGGCTGCAATAACGTCCAACTCAGTATCTTCAAAAAACGGTTGAATGGAAGCTGCAACCTCTTCCACCGGTTGTTCATATACAAATGTCTGGGCTTTTATCAGGGCGTTTGTAAACTTTTGTGCCGTTTCTTCGTTTTCATTCAAATAGCTTTCTTTTGCCATAAATACAGTGTAGGGAACGTGACCACTCTCCACGCCAAAAGAAGCCACGACATGGCCAATCCCCTCCCTCTCAAATAAAGTGGCTTGCGGTTCAAAGAGCTGTACAAACTCTCCCGTACCTGAAGCAAAAGCATTGGAGATGTTACCGAAGTCGACATTTTGAATTAACTCCAAATCATCCTGTGGATCAATGCTATGCTTTTTTAACACGTATTCCCCCACCATCTGCGGCATTCCGCCTTTTCTTTGACCTAGAAAAACACGACCTTTTAAATCATCCCACTCAAACGATGTTAGTTTCTCTCTAGACACTAAAAAAGTGCCATCCGTTTGAGTCAATTGTGCAAAATTAATCACGGGGTCATCCGTGCCTTGTTGATGAACGTATATACTCGTTTCACTACCAACAAGGGCAATATCGGCTCCATCTGACAGAAGTGTTGTCATTGTCTTATCGCCACCCCATGTCGTTGTGATCTCAACCTCAAGCCCCTCTTCAGCAAAAAAACCTTCTGAGACCGCCACGTAGTGTGGGGCGTAAAAGATGGAGCGTGTCACTTCAGCGACCTTTACTTTTGTTAAATCAGATGATGGGTTGTTACAAGCACTTAATAGAAGGAGAGGAAGCGTTAATGCCATAAGTAGACCTGTGCGAAGCCATTTCATTCTCCTCTAACACACTCCTTTTTAATCAGATTTGATGCATGGAGATACGATAGTATATTCACGTTGATAAAAATGTGTGTTAGCCCATATCATTTTTTAGGTGTGAGTTCATTCATGGGTATTTCAGACACAATTTCATGGCACACAGCTGAATATTGGAGGGTGTTTACAAATCATGATACACTGATTTAGTACCACTTCTAGAATAGCGATAAAAACATAGATCAATGATGCTCACAGTGAAGAGACGAGATGAAGTTGAAAAAGGAGCCGTAGTGTATGGACAATCGTGCGTATCGCAGTCAATATCGGACGAACTGTGATGTTAATCATCTATCGGATATAAAACATAACCAAACCAAACGCGTGTTAGTGATGACGGCTGTCTCTGCCGAAAAAGAAGCTGTTCTAAAAGGACTTCAACAGTCAACCCCACATCACTTTGATGTGCAACTGTCAGGTGTGGGTGTGGCTGAGGCTGCTGCTCGTACGGCTTTTCAATTAGCTCAAAACAAACCCTATGACCTTGTGATCAATGCGGGCATTGCAGGTGGATTTGCTAGGAGCGTACATATCGGTGATATTGCCATAGCAGATCGTATTATTGCCGCCGATTTAGGTGCAGAAACACCACAAGGATTTATAAGTGTAGATGAGTTAGGATTCGGTTCAGCTACGATATCGGTTGATGCTATCGTACGTCAACAAATCGTACAAGCATTAAAGCAAAAAGGCCTTAATGTGACGTCGGGACCTGTATTGAGTGTGTCCACAGTTACGGGGACAGAGCAGACAGCCACGGCATTAACACATCGAATAACGGGCGCAGTAGCTGAAGCAATGGAAGGGTTTGGGGTGGCAAGTGCGGCTCAGCAGTGCAATATACCTGTCTTAGAAGTGCGGACCATCTCTAACGTCGTGGGGGATAGAGATCGGGCGTCTTGGCGCATACCAGAAGCCTTAGAAAAACTAGAACAAATCTTTACTATATTCCCGGAGGTGCTCAGATGAAAATATCATTTTCTCCTTGCCCGAACGATACATTCATTTTTCATGCCGCTGTAAATGGCATCATTTCCGATGCGCCAGAATTAGACGTGACATATGCGGACATCGATATCACCAATCATTTGGCCGCTCAGCCTGACGGTCCCGATATACTAAAAGTGTCCTACGCTGCGCTACCTTGGATACAACCAGACTATGCTCTACTCCCTTGCGGTGGCGCACTGGGGAGGGGGTGCGGGCCCATGATTTTAGTGAATCAAGAGGAGTCGACCCAGTTAGATCCACGGAAGCTAAGTGGCAAAGTCGTGGCTGTGCCTAGTGAACGTTCAACCGCTTATCTTCTGTTTCGCCTTTGGTCTGCGCAGAACGTGCCTAACGGTATAGGAGAGATTGTGGTTCTTCCGTTCCACGACATTATGCCTGCGGTTAGAGATGGTAAAGTAGACGCAGGCTTGGTTATTCATGAGGCACGTTTCACTTATCCTGATTATGGACTAGGATGCCTCGTCGATTTGGGACATTGGTGGGAAACCGATACAGGTTTACCTATACCGCTCGGTGCCATCATAGCTAAGCGTTCGCTAGATATAGACGCTACGATTCATTGGATTCGACAGTCTCTAGAATACGCCTGGAAGCATCCTCAAGTGTCTCAAGATTACGTCCTTGAACATGCCCAAGAAATGTCTCCAGAAGTGGCTCAGTCACATATTGATTTGTATGTCAACGGGTTTTCACGCGACCTAGGTGAGGAAGGTTATCATGCTGTACACGCCCTATTAACGAGAGCAGCTCAAGAAAACATTGTACCCCCAATCGATGTTGAGGCTTTACGCTGGGATCGGTCATAATGAATGGCGGTCATATTGAATTGGCATTATGACCTTCATACCATTCATGCCATGAGCACAATAGCCCATGATTTAATTAAAGCGATTTAAAGATGACAAAAGGAGCGCTTAAGCCGCTGAAGCGGTTTAAGCGCTCCTTTTTTTGTCATTCTAGTCTGCGGGGCTAGGAAAGGAAGAGGTTTGTGTCAGGAGGTAATGGATCAGCGCTTCTTGTTCATCCGCTGTGAACCCCGCATCTGTATCTACCCAATACTCATGTCCTTCTCCCGTCACATGAACATCCTCTAACTGTTGTGACTTCTGGTTTGCTTCAATAACTTTAGCCCTTAACTCACGGTCAACGATCGCCCGCAGACTATTTTTAGGGTCGGGTGACTGCCCTTTTAATAATGTACCAGGGAGTCCCAAGTCTTCATAAATATCCTCACCGACCGCTACACCACCGTCATGTAGATAGGGAGGGGTCCAATAGAGCCCCACAAGTCCTTTTACTTTATAACCACCCTCAGTGTCCCCGTGAGCGAGAGCTAATCGAGCTTGAGCTTCGCTAGTATCCTTCATAGGAACCTTTATTTTTTTGGCATCCTCAGGAACAGGGATAGGGGTATCCGGTGTATAAGTATAGGATTCTACCATGTGAGGTTCTGTATCTTTAAAAGCTTTAGCCCGAGATGGTTCGGTTTGGATCTCTTCAACAGGAAGTACTTGATGATTGGTAAAGTAATCACCTGCGTGACAAGTCATACACCCGGCCCGTTCAAAAACGTCACGGCCACTTTTGACTTTCTCTTCGTCCACCTCCATCGGTGGTTGAGGCGGTCTAAGCGTGTTTTGCCAAGCAGACATCGCATTGATTTCCTCCCCTACGTGATGCCCCTTAGTGCCCACGATGGTGCCGTTTGGGGTGAACAAAGAAATCCTAGGGAAGGATGTCGGCTTGACCATTTCATTTACGCCGGGCATACCTGGTGTAGGGTCCACAGAAGCAAAGAACTCTGACGGTTTTTGATTTGATGCTGGGTCATATCTGAACGACGGATTAGCCGCCCGTTGTAAAATAGTGGCGATGTACACTTCTCGGTCAATATTAAATAAGTCATCGCTTTGTTCTATCTGGCCAAGAGAGTCTGAGTTTTGTGCATGGACATTATTATTGAGTGAGCTTAATCCTTTAAAAGGGCCTAAGAAAGCGAACCCACTCCAACCGTACGGGTGGTCCATAAAGGTGAACGAGTCTGGTATCTGCGTAGGATTACTGACGAGATCAATTGTTGAATCAAAGTTTCCTTTGGGCCACTTAACCAGCGTTTCATCTACTGCTTTTTCTAACGCATCCGGATCCGGCAACACTTCACGCTTACCGTCGGTGGTTTCGACTGTACGTTCAACGTTCTGAATATAACGTTCTAATTGTTCGATGTCCGTGTTTGTAAAGTAAGCGGCTGAGTTTGAAGCTAGAGCCATAATGAGACCGGTGTTAATGTCAAGGTTAGGTGCCCCTTCAACCACCTCTTTGGTCACAGGGTCAACACTCGCATGGCAGGCTGCACAGCTAATGCCTACACGGAGGCGTCCGTCAGATACTGAAACCGGCATCCCAAGCGGTGTATAAGCTCCTTTAGGTACGTCGAGACCTGTGTCAACTTTTTCTCCTTTCTTATATTCACGTCCTCCTATGGTGATGTCTTCTGCTAAAGGGACTCTCAGATTCGTTGTTCCCTCTCCTTGGAGGTCCATAATCGCTTGTATAAACGATCTTGGCTTCAAGGGACCGTCTAGCACACCCATAATGTCGGTTAGAAAGACTTCGTTCCCGAACGTCTCCTGATAGAAAGCCTCTCTACCTAGCTTGAGCAAGGCCTGATCTATCTTAACGGCACCGTTTTCGGCAGATAAAAGATGCTTGCCTTCATCGGTGTTCAGCATCTCTTTTGCTTGGGCAGGGGAGAAGTAGGTTCCCCATAGGTCATACGCGGGTGAAGACCAATCCTTTTGTTGTATGCTATATACACCGCCATCCATGACATTACTACGATCCGGTATATAGCCGTAAGTGAATTGTAAATGTTGAAAGGAAAGGACGCCTATCAGTATTAGCAACAATAGCAACCCACTTCCTAAATAGAGCCATTTTTTCATACTATCGATCCATCCCTCGTTCTGAAAATTACTGTGTTAGTCACTTATAACGTTTTCCTTATGAGATAGTATGGAGATGAACCTTCATTCTTATGTAAGTGAAAAACCCTGGTTATAAAACCAGGGGAATGAGGACATGATCGTGTCGTTCTATAAATAGCCACAATTTAGTCCTTAGGAAAATGGCCTTATGCTTATCTATCCTATATTGAAGGCCCTGCCTGCAGGATGTCGTGAGAGACACCTTTGAATTTGGCAAAGTTCTCTTTAAATCTAGTAGCCAACTCAGTCGCTTTCTTTTCGTATGCCTGTTTGTCCTGCCAAGTTTTCCACGGAAAAAGGATATCAGTGGGTACG
The DNA here is from genome assembly GCF_016745835.1 of Caldalkalibacillus salinus. Lineage (NCBI taxonomy): Bacteria > Bacillati > Bacillota > Bacilli > Caryophanales > Bacillaceae > Caldalkalibacillus > Caldalkalibacillus salinus. The sequence goes on from NZ_JAERVL010000004.1 coordinate 90,478, forward strand.
CCTTTACATTGCGTCGGAATGTGTAAACCGAATATGTCCATTTGCTCCGTTTCAATGTCTCTTAACTCACCATTCAGAGCCGCGGTGACCATGGCTCTCGTATATGGCAGGTTCATTCTTTCTCCAACACTGTAAGGGCCTCCCGTCCAGCCTGTATTCACTAAGTAGACCTCTGTTTGGTGCTTTTCCATGCGTTGTCCAAGCATCTCAGCATAGACATGAGGAGACAATGGTAAGAACGGTGCCCCGAAGCAAGTTGAAAAAGTGGCTTCTGGTTCTGTTACGCCCCGTTCAGTACCCGCTAATTTACTCGTATAACCAGACAGAAAATGATACATGGCCTGCTCCTTTGTTAGTTTTGAAATGGGGGGGAGAACGCCGAAAGCATCAGCCGTTAGGAATATAATGACGTTTGGATGACCAGCTACACTTGGACGTTTAGACTCTGGTATGTGATATAAAGGATAGGCCGCACGCGTGTTTTCTGTGTAGTCGTTGTTATCATATTGTGGTGTGCGTGTTTCTTCATCCAAGACAACATTTTCTAAAACAGTGCCAAAACGGATGGCGTTCCATATTTGGGGCTCCTTTTTGGCCGATAGACCAATACATTTCGCGTAGCAGCCCCCTTCAATATTGAATATACCATGTTCGGACCAACCGTGTTCATCGTCACCAATGAGCAAACGGTCAGGGTCTGCCGATAAGGTGGTTTTGCCGGTACCAGACAATCCAAAAAACAAAGCCACATCTCCCATCTCACCGACATTGGCAGAACAGTGCATAGATAAAACATCTCGTTGTGGGAGGATATAATTCATCACACTGAATATTGATTTCTTCATTTCTCCGGCGTACTCTGTGCCTCCAATGAGGACGATACGTCGTCCAAAATGAATCATAATAAACGCTTCGGAATGCGTACCATCAATGCTAGGGTCAGCCTTGAAGCCCGGAGCAGAAACGATCGTGAAAGTCTCCTGTTTTTCTTGTGAAGTAAGGTCAGTTGTAGGACGTACAAACAACTGCTTAGCAAATAAGTTGTGCCAAGCCAATTCGTTAATCACACGAATCGGTAAACGATGGCGTTCATCTGCGCCAGCATAGCCATGAAAAACATATCGTTCTTTTGTCTTTAAATACTGTGCGACCTTAAAGTATAAGCGGTCAAATACTTCGGGTGTGATGGGCTGGTTCACAGGTCCCCACTCTATTTGTGTAGAGGAAGATGCCTCTTGAACGATAAATTTATCCTTGGGAGAACGTCCAGTATATTTGCCAGTAACCGCCCGCAGCGCGCCGGTAGAGGTTAAAACTCCCTCATAACGTTGTAAACTATGTTCAATTAATGACGCCGTACTCAAATTCATATGTGCACCATCTTCTAAAAGTCCAATCAATGCTTGAGCATTACTCGTTACACCCACATTTAAACATTCCTTTCCCCATATAAATTCATTTATTGTGACACACTTATTCTCGTTAAACAGATACATATAACAATTGTATGCACGACAAGGTGTTGAAGGAACAAAAATAGTATAACACATTTAAATTAATGTTGTACACTATATTAATTTAACCCATTTGTGAATGCCTTACTTGCAATCAAAAGGGACACGCTTGTTTATTGGTTCATACCCAGACCTCATTTTGCTTTTACAGCTTATAAGTCTAAAGTCACATTTTCCCAAATATAGCACGTTTCTCTTGATTTCAAGCATGTTCCGAACTATAATAAGAACAAATGTTCGTATATATTTAACAGAGATTACACAGAAAAGATGCGGTTTTGACACTTATTTGAGCTACTTTTTCCAATCGTGAGGACGTGTGAGACATGCTAAGCTTGCTATAATCAAAAAATTATGGATTGTATCCAGGAGAGAGGGGTGCTGCTTCATGACTGTGTTAGCCAAAAATAAGACAAGCAGGTATAGGGAGATTGAGTATCACTTAAGACAATTTAGGCAGTACAAGGTCGGGATGTCCAATCTAAAAAGTCAAGTAGAACTGATTCTACCTCGAACCACATCTTCTTATGAAAAGCGTGAAGGGCAACACCATGTCAATTGGTCAAGGAGTTCAACGGAAGATTGTGTAATGGAAAGGCTAGAATCACAAAAAGTGAAAGCATTAGAACAAGAGATCCAAAAGTATCAAATTATTGTTCATTCAATAGAACAGTCTTTAAAAGAATTAGATGAGATGGAAAGACAGTTTGTGCAGTATCGCTATTTTCAACGTTGGACCATACGAAAGATATCATTAGAGTTAGGTTATTCAGAAAGTAGTGTTCATGCTTTACGTAGACAACTGTTAAACAAGTTAGACATTAGCTTAAAAGGTATCCTATCGCTCTAGATTGGTACAAAAACAGACAGGAATCTAGAAATCATGAAGTGGAGTATATAGTGACGATGGGCGACAGTTTTTAACTTGAAAAGTGAACGTTTTCTCTCTATTTATATTGCTATGATGATAGTGAAGGTAAGAAGGCAGCTCTTTAGGGGCTGTCTTTTTATCTTTTGTAATGAAAGGGGGTGATGACATGCTGTAGAACCATTTAAAACCTCATCGCTTGAGTTTAGTTGTATATCAGGGCATAAGAGAAAGGAGTGATTAACGTTTCGTGAGTGCGCTTTTAAACATTCAACTTGCACTAGAACAAACACTGAAAGACGATGCAGCACTTATGAGCAAGATAACAGGCGTTTATGATCACGTGCCCCCAGATGCTAACTACCCATATGTTGTGATCGGTGAAGCAACAGAAGAGCCTTTAAACACGTTTGCTCAAGGTGGCATGCAAGTCTTAGCCGTTATTCGTATCATGAGTGGTGCGCTGGGTTATAACGAATGTTTTGATATTTTAAAAACTGTGAATGATTGTTTGAACCAGCAACCTCTTGTTGTGGACCAGTATGAAACGATATCCAGTGTCTATCAAAACGCTGAGACCGTTGTAGAAGAACCAACGGATGCCCGTCAGGTTCAGGCCATTTATCGTATTGTGGTGCAAAAGGTAGAGTCATAGAAGTAAGTCTTTACATTACAGTTATTTTTGTTGACAAAATGTTTAAAAAATTGAAGGAGGTCATTTTTCATGGCATTAGCAGGTAGAAAATTAAAAGTCAATGTATCGGTGAACGAAGGAGTATTTAGCGAGGTGCTTCAATTGAACGAAGCCACTATGACAAACGAAGGTGACAACCAGGATGTGAGTACGTTTGGGTCAGATTTTATTCAACGTATTCAAGGGCTAAAGGATACCAGTTATAGTCTCAATGGATTTTATGATCCACAAAATACAACAGGACAATTAGCCATTCGAGATGCATGGTTAGATAACGCATCCTTATCTATTCAGTTTCTCCCCGACGGTGTAACAGGTTTTCAGCAAGAGGTCAAAGTATCAAGTTTTGAGGTGACCGCTAGTGCAGAGGGGACAGTCGAGGTAGCCATTGAACTAGAAGGGACAGGAAGTATTTCTGGCGTGTAGTATGGCCTAGACCGCAGAAGTGGATAACAATTTGTCAAAGCGTAATTGACACAATAGATGGTCAAAAGATGATCTTTGAAACAAAATCATTCGTATAAGGGGGAAAGAACATGACTTTAGCTGGTTATCAAGCGGAAGTAAAAGTATCTGGTTCCCCGATTTCATTTACCGCATTATCGACCAACGCAAACGACGACGCCACAGTGTTTCAAGTCCAAGATAATACAAAACGGATTTGGGAGCGCTCTACCGATATCACGGTAGAGCGTTCGACTGATGGCAGCAACTGGTCTGTGGTAAATGAACGGGAGTTCCAAGTGAATAGATTGGAAGGGTCCATTTCCTTTGGTACCTCACAAGCGGACGCGAGTATCAGAGTCAGTGGAGAATATCTTCCACTCACGAAAGTCGGTGGGGCGTATGAATACACTTATGAGTTGGCATCGGAGAACCAAACGATCCACGAATTTGGTCATGCCCACCAGAAACGCCTTCAGGGAAAAAAAGATGTCACCACCTCAATATCTAAGTGGTATGACACGGATCAAACCTTCATAGAAGCCCTACAAAAGGGGAAGGCCGTCCTGTTAGAGTTTTACGCAGGACAATCAACTCCAGATATCAGAATGTGGGGCCTTGTGAGCTCTGAGGAGATCAGTGCGGGTCAGGAAGGGGTCGTAGAAGAGAGTATTGAGTTCGAAGCGATTGCTGACAAAGAAGGAAGGGTGATGAGCATTGGGTAATTTAAGAGAGCAAATTCTAGCGACACAGGATATTAAAGAAGAAGTCGTCGACATTCCGGAATGGGAAACGAAGGTGTTAGTCAAAGGTTTAAACGGTGCAAAACGAGCACGTTTACTTCAGAACAACATAGATAAACAAGGCAATATCAATTTTGAGAGAATGTATCCTGAACTGCTTATTTTGACTGTTCATGACCCTCAATCCAAGGAACCGGTCTTTCAACCTGAAGATCGTGATGCTTTAAACGCCAAAAATGGTGGCATTATTGAGAAGCTCGTACAGACCGCCATGCGTTTATCTGGCCTTGAATCACAAGCAGTGGAGAACGCGGTAAAAAACTAAAGGAGCACCCCGAGCGTCGATTTTATTTTGAATTAGCCGATCGCTTGGGGTGTACCGTTCATGACTTACTAGAGCGCGTATCCAGTCAAGAACTAACGGAATGGATGGCGTTCTATAAAATCAAAGCGGAGGAAATGGAGAAAGAGCAAAAAGAAATGGATAAAAATATGAAATCAAAACAACGTGCCAGGAGGTGAAGGTAAGTGTCTAACACAGTCGAGCAGATGAATACGATGGCTGAAAATATGGTGTCTTTTAGAGAGGAGATAAGCACACTCTTTGAAGTGATGAGCGATGGTCCGTTTAACAGAATGGCCGAGGGCATTAAAAATTTCGCTGCTCAATCTAGCAGCATACAGGAGTCTCGGGCAGCATTAGGAGAGCTTAGAACCGAAGCGAGTCAAACCAAGAGTGCATTTACAGAAACATATGAGGCGTTCAACAACACTCAAGATGCCATGGGGACGTTCGGAGAAGCAATGACACAATTACAAGGCAATATGACGTTAAGCACGGAAAGCTTCGGAAGTTTTGTGACCAGTGCATTCGCTATGGGGGAATCCCTAACAAACGTTGGCACGAGTTTGATGGTCGCCGGGACGAGTTTCGTGAGTCTATTCAATACGATCGGCCCTCTGATAGGTGCGATCAAATCACTAGGCTTGGCTATGAGTTCGGCTCTTCTGAGTCCGATGGGATTAATCATCATTGCTATCGTTGCGGTGGCGGCGATCATCTTCTTGTATTGGGACCAGATCAAGGAGAAGGTAATGAACGTTTGGAACCAAATCTGGACGTTTATACAACCGGCCGTAGAAGCCTTTGTCAATTTCTTTACATCTCAATTTAATAGGGTGAAACAGTGGTGGATGGAAACTTGGCCTCAGCTTAAACAGGCTTTCATGAATATTTGGAATGCGATTAGTGCCTTTATCTCACCTGTGATTAAGGCCATCGTAAGCATCATGAAATGGGCTTGGCCTTTTGTCAAAGCGCTCATCGTCGATACGTGGAATAGTGTTAAAAGTATCATTACAAGTGCACTGAATATTGTCATGAATATCATCAGTGCTTTCGCCAATTTGTTTACTGGCAATTGGAGTGGGTTATGGCAGAATATTAAGTCCATTGCTTCTAATCTACTGACCATGATCATTAATCTATTCCGAGTCTCATTGGTAGGCAAACTCGTATCGATTGCAAAAGGCTTAGGATCAAAACTACTCGGTATTTTCTCTGGCATGTGGAATCGTCTAAAAACGAGCTTTTTACAGGCTGGTAAAGGATTAATCGACATGTTCACCAGAGGAATTACGAACGCAGCGGGGCGTGTCGTACAAGCGGCAAAGAATATTGCACAGAAAGTAAGAAACCTACTCCCATTCTCACCTGCAAAAGAAGGTCCATTGTCAGACCTGAATAAGTTAGACTTTGCCGGACCAATAAGCCAGTCCATTCATAAGGGCATTCCCAAAGTACAGTCTGAGATGAAACACATGCTAAAACCACAAGACATTGATCCTGCCATTCGATCAGGAAACGTGGTGCAAACATCACAAGGTGGGATTACTCAAAACATTACCATTAGTGAACTGGTGGTGCGGGAGGAAGCTGATGTTGAGCGAATATCACAACGCCTTTATCAGTATCAACGCCGGTCATTACGTGCAGCGGGGGTGACTGTTTAAATGAAACAGATCGGATTTTCTTACAAGGGTCAACATAGTCATGACAAAGGATTGTTTGTCACCAATGTCGCACGCCCTTTGTTACCGACCGTAACGTCAAAGACCATGACGATCCCTGAAGGGCAAGGTGTCCTGTACTTCGGATACCAGTATGAGCCATTGGAATTGATTGTCGATATCGCATTCGAAGGAGAGAAAGCCTCCGACGTACAAGGTGTCAGAAGAGAGCTGGCCGATTGGTTGAGTCCAGAGGAGGGGCTCCAAGCTCTCATTTTTGATGATGAACCGGATAAAAAATATAAGGCTGTTCTAAACGATACTTCTGAATTAGAACAGATCGTCACAATGGGACAAGGAACGTTGCAGTTCCTTATACCCGAACCTTTTGCCTATGCCGTAGAAGACGATATTTTTATATTTGAAAAAGAAGGAACGTTCAATATTGAGCGACAAGGGACAGCTCACTCCTACCCCATGATAGAAATCATGGGGAGCTGTACGCCTTCTGACGAGATTGAAGTTAATATAAATGACCATGTCCTGTCTTTCTCAGGGAGATTGCAGGAAGAAGACACGTTAGTGCTTGATTCGCAGCTTATCACCGCCAAAATCATCAGAGCTAACGACACGGTCGAAAGTGCGATTAATCAACTCAGTACACTGGCTTTCCCTAAGACTGTACCAGGACAGAATACCCTAGAGGTATGGACGACTGGAAATGCGATTCTAAGACAATTGAAGATCACCTGTCGCAGCAGGTGGAAATAAGGAGGTTATGACGTGGCAAAAACACCGTATCAGGATCTCACAAGTCAGGATATTTTATCTGCTCACATTTCTGGTTTGCAACATTCGATTAATAAATTAGAACACGTACTAAAAATGGACACACAGAGTATCGCTGGGCATACGTTACAACCCGTGATTGATCAAGATGACCCTCAATTTCGTTATCGCATCTTTGAAGGTGAGATCCGAAATTGGCTTGCTGAACCGGTTCCAACCATTTATCGCAACGGGCAATTAGTGAATACAGAAGAATATATCCTGCAGCCTGCCTATGGTGTTGTTGTATTCAACACCCAACAAGCACCGGACGATCAAATTACGGCTGACTTTGACTATGTACGTGAGCGTTCTAGAGCATTAGAAGAGGTAGGAGGAGGTGTGCCCCAGATACATCCACCCGGGTTGTGGCGGACAAACAATCGTGTAGCAGGTTATACGTCATCAGAAGTGTATATTGGCCCTAACTTATGTGATGCCTATCCTTTTCCTGTTACCAATACTACAACGTATAACGCCATGGGGATCAGAGTAGATGTCGCTTCCGGTAGTGGGACTACGGCTCGGCTAGGGATATATAAAGATAATGGCGCCATGTACCCTGGAGAACGCGTATTAGATGCGGGTACACTACCAACGGATCAAACGGGTGCCTTTATCTTAGAGATGGCCGCCACGCTAGAGCCTGGTCTCTATTGGCTCGTACGAAACTCAGATGGAGGGCCAGGTCTGACAGGGCTTGGTCGAGAATATGTGTATCCTGTAGGTATGGATGAATCTTTAGTAGGGTCGCCTGCCGGGGCCTACCGCGTTACACTGTCATACGGCCCTTTGCCCGATGTTTTTCCGGAAGGCGCCTCTCCCTTATTTAGGAGTCATTATCCGAGCATCTGGGTAAGAAGGGCGTGACATGATGAATAGCTATAACCGTATTGGCGTCTCCAGATATAACGATATGGGGCAGGTGCGTTACAATCATTTTTATAGGGGCATGCCCACGTCTGTGTATCAAAAACTACCTGGTGCACGGCCTGTCGTGTTAGATCAAGACATGAACCGGCTTGCTGTACTCGATCAAGTGACTGATTTGATCGTACATCAGGAAATGAATGGGACTGATATTTTAGAGTTTCAAGTCCCATTCGATGATCCCAAGTCAAGCGCAATACAGAACGAGCATTTCATTCAACTTGTGGACCAACAATACGTCATCCGTAAAGTGACCAAGTCACGTGACGACCTGGGTATAAAAGTGATTTGGGTCTATGCTGAGGCACTGTGGTATAACCTGCAATACGCTGATCCTTTAACAGTATACGAGTGGGAAGATGTTGAGGCTGATAAACCGATGTCGGATATATTATCGGGGACGGGATGGCGTGTGGGTAAAGTGGACGTCACAAACAGACGGAATCTTTCATTAGACGCGGGGCAGACCAATCGCCTGAAAGCTTTAAGAGAAGTATCTGATTTATGGGGTGGAACGCTTATGTTCCACCCTCAGTCTAGAACAGTGGATTTGATTGCGCATGAATATAGTGATCCAGGTATCGCCATCGTGTATAAGAAAAATATGCAAAAGTTAGAAGCGGAATATGATACACAAGATCTCATTACAAGGCTGTATCCATATGGGAAAAACGACATGCCCATTAGTGATGCGAACGATGGACGAGAATATATTGAAAACTATCAGTATACAAACCAAGTAAGAGTACGGTCGTTAAAAGATGGTCGGTTCACAAATCCCTATCATCTTAAAGAAAAAGCGGAAGACATTCTGTCCCGGTTATCACTCCCCAGAGCGTCATACAAAATCACTGCTTCAGATCTGTCCACTCTGACAGGATTAGAGCATGAGGCTTTTCAATTAGGTGATCTTGTCAATGTTTATGATGCGGAGCTCAATGTCGATCTTAAAACTCAAATTGTAAAATGGAAGTACAATGTGCTAGAGCCTTGGAATACGGAACTTGAATTGGCGTCCGTTCAGCCAGGCTTAGAAGAACTACTTAAATCCGTCACAGAGGTAGCTGGTCAATTGGAAAGTGAAGACACGGTCAATCATCAGGATATGCTAAACCTCATGGTCTTTAATTATCTCTTGAATTCTAGAGCAGATGATGGTGACGCCTATTGGGTCAACAACGGCTGGAAAATCGATCCTCAGTTTGGCTATAGTGGTACAGCCTCTTTTCGCTGTGAGGGTGAGTTAGACGCAACGAAAACGTTGAGTCAAACCGTGTACCCGTCCCATCGCAGCCAATACACTTTAAGCTTAAGAGCATCTTCAACTGAATTGCAAAAAGGGTCCAACGGTAGAGTGGGGGTAGAGGTTGTAATGACTTACACAGATGGTACACGAGAGACAAAGTTTTTACCGTTGGCGTAACACTGTATGACAGAGACAAATGGATTATTGTAAGCATAGTGGTGCATTTAAGGAGGTTCAGTAACATGGCAAATTTTCAATCACATTCACTGACGATCGATGTCAAATCGGGTAAAAGAATTGATCACTTAGACATTGTCCAAGTGGTGGAAGATACTGAAGGGGCTGTCAATGTAACGGATGTGATGTTACAGGGTGGCTCAGTCGCCACCGTTTGGACAGGACATCCGTCAGAAATCCAATGGTCATTTGACGGGTAACAAATGAGGTGAAGGAATGAATCAAGATCAATGGACTCGGTACCTGGCTCATTTTGAAGTACATGAAGATAAAAAAGTGCAAGACATTGACGTCCGTATGATCGTTCACGATGTAGAGGGCGAGGTGTCCTTAACTGATCTGCAACTACAAGAAGGAGGGACGAGCACAGGTCACTCTATAGCGAATCGTGAGATGTTGAAAAGAGAACAGGGTTCAGGAGGACGGCAAGTGAGACAACGGCACTATAACGCTGTCATTAGAGGGGAAAAAACCATCGGTATCCCTAATCGTGCACTTCCTTCTGAGGAAAACGTACTTGAGCATCGAGTGACTGGAGGCATGGATTATACAATTCGTCCCTCTCAGGGTGTGCCTTCAGAGGGCTTGCTTTTTTCTCACTTTCATCGCACGCGTACATTCACAACGCAACGCGTGCTGGAAGCAGAAGACGTCCTACGCTTTAAAGCGACTACACGTGAGGTGTCTGTGAATGGTAACCCTATCCATCAATATTCAGGTGCTTTTCATACTGTACCCGGGATGTTTGGTAAGTTTCATGTTCAGTTGAAATCCACCCAAAACCCTGGCGAATGGACGGGGTCTGGTTATTTATTATGTGAGGTCGATACGTGGCTACAAGGTCACCGATGGTAACGGCGTAATTGTCAATGAAAGACTTAATGAAAGACTTAATGAAAGACTAATGAAAGGCTAATGAAAGACTTAAAATTGTAAGTGTGGGAGGTGTTCAGATGAGCCTAAGAACGCAACACCGACAATTCATGACTTGGCCTCGCACAAAAAACCACTTAGAAAAAATAATGGATATAGGTCCCAAGTTGACACAACTTGGGCTTTTCTTTTTTGATGTCAAAAGTGACGGTCAAATATGGAGTAGTGTAGATACAGAAGAGGATAATGAAAAAGGAGAGACACCAGTATTAGACAACATAATGGACGCAGCTGAAAGGGTGGCCCAGCAGTGGCCACATATACGTGTCCTCCTTACCATAAAGAACGATGGGGTTGCCTCTATTTTTCGTGCCATTATAACGGACAACGTGGCCCAAGATCAATTCGTCTCAAATATACATGAGATATTAAACCGTTATCCCTGGTGTCACGGTGTCGATATTGACCTCGAACGGGGGCCCAATGATCTGAAGGAAGATATCTATGCCTTGTACCAAAGGTTATATGAGGAACTGAAGCAGCGTGATGATCACACTCATGTTCATATCGACCTCCCGCCTATGACAGGACCAGGGGTCACTGTAGGGCCAGAGAAATGGTGTGAATACGAAAGACTTGCACCACTATGTGATACCGCTTTAATCATGACTTATGGGTTTGCATGGTCGGGGTCTTCCCCCGGCCCTACTTCCCCGATTCCATGGTTAAAACAGGTCCTTTCTTACGCTGTACAGGCTTTTCAAAAAGATCAAATACTAACGGGAGCACCCGCCTTTGGTTACCGGTGGCAAATTTATGATTATCCCGGTAATCTAGGCAATGCAAACGGTTGGAGAGGGGTGGCCGGAGGGTTCGATTCTTTCTTAAGATGGATGCTTGGGGACCTCAGTCACACGGATAAGTACCGAACAGGGACAGAAACACAACCTTATATTCCATTTGCTAGCTTCTATGAGGAATATGATTTTTGTCACAGACTGTTGCTACATGTCTATGATTACCCGGGGGCACATGATGTAGACGAGACCTCGCTTATCAGAAGTTCATATAATGGTCAATCTTTTCTTACAGCGTACAATAAAAAACAGACCACCCACTTCGATGGAACGGTGGTCAGCCAGTCTGGAACTGACTATGATACCATATCGGGTGCTATAGGTGTAGAAAAAGGTCTAGGTATGATTTACCCTAGGCGCCCTGCCCCGTTGCGAGACAGCAATGGAAATATTATTGGGTACGAGGATGAGGGATATGGACGGTGGTCTTTTACTATCGCCACGAGTGGCTCTTATGATGTTGTTGTCAGAGTCAATTATCCTTGGTGGGATCGGCAAAAGCTCGGCTTTAAGTTAGACGGACAAGCCGTTACGGTAGGTGAGATGCCTCAGTGGTACCCTTATCACAGAACAACGCATTGGGTGAAACTGGGGCGGTTCCAGTTGTCAGAAGGCACCCACACTTTAGAGTTATTTGGGAACGCAAGCCACTATAACACCCAATTTTACGGCTTTCGCGTTTGTCATCAATTCGAAGAAAAGCATGAAGCAGGCCAGTCTCGTTTTACTTTAAGACCTCGCTACTTACAAGACGTTGATAGACAACCAGCTTGGCCAGATGCTGATCAGTTCCGATTGACGCTAGAAACCTTACGCCGGGACCCCGAGCATCTCCATATTTGGTATGATGACTTTCGGGATTGGGATCAGTCACTACCGACGAACGTCTATGAAACCGTGTCGGGGGCGTGGTCAGTTAATGATATTGATGGCAGTGTGACTAAAGAAGTGACAGGATCAGGGGAATTTCGCATACAGTATGATCAGTTCAAAAATGTGTCTATACAATCAAGGATGACGTTAAATGGGAAGGGACGAGCAGGTGTCCTTTTTGATGACATTTGGCTATGTCTTAATGCGGATGCAACTTGTCTTGAATTATACCAAGGTGATCAGCTTTTAGAAACATACTACCCGAGTAGCCCGATACGTGTGGGGACATCGTATACATTGAGATTACGCGTGAGACATACTGAGGTCTGTGCGTTTCTTGATTCAACAAAAATACTCACTCGAGCATTAGATAATGTACCGGTAGGGTCATTTGGTATTAAATCTGATACGGAGATGACCACGGATTTAATCATCGCAGCGGATGCCATGTGGTACTATCCTCAGGAAGCTTTTGACGTTCGCTTACCGAACGGACAAACACAGACATTAGGGAGAATACCTAGAAGTGGTGTGACTTGGGATGAACATTGGGGGATTTTCTCTCTAGAACAGGGAGAAGAACCTGATACACGACAGACATCCGAGGATGGCTTACAGACAACGATCAGTATGGACTGGGATTACCTGCATTCCTCTGTCTTCCCATTATCTAAACCGGGTGATTATGAAGTGGAAATCACGGCAAACGACGTAGGGGCTTGGTTGAGTACATTGTACTTAGGGGACGCTGATGGCTTTAGCCTTGTGGTTTTTCCTGACGCTGAAACTGTCCTACGCATCTCTGATATCGCGGCTTATGAATATAATATACTCGGTGTAGGGATGTGGACCATAGGACAGGAGGATGAGCGTTTGTGGACGATGTTGGTCGACCACACAAAAGTAACCTAAAGCGTATAAGCCTACCAGTTATCAGAAGTAGGGCGGAACAAAAAAGGGATAGCCAGTTTAACAGCTGGCTATCCCTTTTTTTCATATTCCGCTTCTAGTTGTTTATAATACTGTCCTTTTTCCACGTACGTTTGCCTAATACGTTGAAGTTCAGAAAAGTCATGTTCCTCCAAAGGCCTCACTTCCTTTGCTGGAGAACCGACAACGAGTGTGCGGGGTGGAATTTTCTTCCCCGGTGGGATTAGTGCCCCTGCGCCAACCATCGCTTCTTCTCCAATTTCGGCCCCATCTAATACAATCGCACCCATGCCAATCAGAGCGCCTTCTTTTATATGGCAGCTATGTAACACAACATTATGACCCACTGTGACATCGTCTTCTATTATCAGTGGTACATTCGGGCTTTGATGTAACGTAGAATTATCTTGGATACTGACTCTGTTTCCTATCACCGTTGGTGCGACATCACCTCGAATCACAGCATTGTACCAAATACTCGTTTCTTCGCCTACTTTCACATCTCCTGTGACAACGACGCCCTTAGAAAGGTACGCTGAGGCTGCGATTTGTGGATTGACCCCTTTATAAGGCATGATCATACGACATGTCTCCTTTATCAAAGCAGTTTTAAGACCATTTTATCATTTTCTATTCTCAAAAAAATAAGTTAAGATTACAATAGATGAAAAAGGTGGGAATGTCGTGGATGAGAGAGTGGGTGTAGAGGATTTGGCCAAGTTAGAGTACCGGGTATTAGTCCCAAAGAAACCATATGCCTTAATGAAGAAGATATATAAGAATGTAAGACCCTCAATTCATCATCAGTTACAATACTGGAAACGACGCGCAGAGCAAATCCCAGATGAAGAACTACGGAAACAAGCGCTGGCAAGTATCGGAACCAAACAGTTTCATTGTGAGGGCGGGGGTATCTATGCCCTACTTGCGCCAGAAGCCAAAAGAAATGACGTGTATACATTTATTGTAGCCTACCAAACCATCAGTGATTACTTAGATAATTTGTGTGATCGCAGTGTATCCTTGGATCAGCAAAACTTTCGTGTGTTACATCAAGCGATGATCGATGCCTTATCGGAACAGTCTTCCGAGCAAGACTACTATCAGTACCAGGAACATCGAGATGACGGTGGCTACTTACAAGATTTAGTGCAAGCCTGTCAAAACAGTTTAGCCAAATTACCCTACGCGGAAGCTTACCGCGCAAACATGTTGCTCTTATGTCAGCTATACTGCGACCTTCAGGTTCATAAACATATAGACATAGAAAAAAGAGAAAGTGCGCTATTAGATTGGTGGAATCATTATCAGGCGAGTTACGCCGATCTGTCTTGGTATGAATTCGCCGCTGCCACAGGTTCAACACTAGGGATTTTTTATTACGCGACTATGTCCGTTGTCGGTTATTCCGATCAAATGAATGAAAAAATCTTACGGGCTTATTTTCCATACGTGCAAGGTTTACATATCCTACTCGATTATTTTATCGACCAAGCGGAAGATGAGGAAGAAGGGGACCTTAACTTTTGTGCCTATTATCCTGTAGAGGCGGAAAAAAGAAGGCGAATGAAGTGGATGTATGCACAGGCACAAGCATCTACGGAAGGGTTGCCCCATGAGCAATTTCACCATATGGTCATAGATGGATTATTAGCCATCTATTTGTCAGACCCTAAAGTAAAACGACGACAGGATGTAAAAAAGAGTGCCATCAATATCATCAAGCATGGTTCTTGGAAAGCGAACTTCTTTTACTATCATTGCTGGTGGATTCATCGCTGGGGGAAAAAGGTGTAGCTTAGTCGTTGGAAAAATAGTACGTACTGATAACAAATGATGACTGATATTCAAACGAGGAGTGAATCAGATTGAAAAAAATTCTAACGGTTATTTTCTTCTCTAGTATATTACTGGTTGCATGTACAAACTCACCTCCCCAAATGGAAGGGTATATGGAATCCGAAGTCATTGCAGACTTTCCAATACCCGAGGAGGCTGTCACAAACGATTCATCCTCAAATAACCCTAACTTAATCTATGTCGGGTACGATTATGAAAAGGTATCAGCAACAGAAGGTATTCCTCAAGACTATCAGGACGCGATCACCGAGTGGGGTTGGACCGAGAATGAGGCGGAAAGAATGGGAGCATTCAGAGTATTTGAAAAAGGAACACGATCCGTTGGCTTTTCATTTCATGAAGGTTGGTTCGCCTTACATGAAGATACGGAAGACTAGGACCAGGACCTAGTCCTACTTTTTTTGGATAGCAAGAAGGAACGGCGGGTCGTTCTTCTGGTTGATAAACTGATACTGAAGCACGTCATACGACTTTTGTTCCCAAGACATAACCTCCTCAAGCAGGAGGTTTTTTTCTGCTTTACCTTGTTCATGCCCGTGGTAGACTACCATGGCGATGATGCCACCTGGCTTTAAATACTCGCGCAGATGATAGAGGGCTTGAATCGTTGTCTCTGGCTGTGTGACAACCGTTTTATCACTGCCGGGAAGGTAGCCTAGGTTAAACATGGCCGCAGATAAGGGGCGATTGAGCTTGCTTAACTCCTCATGAATCGTTTCATGTCCTTTCAGGCATAGTTGAACTTGATCTACTTGTTGCGCCTGGATCAAACGTTCCTTTGTCTTCGCTAACGCTTGAGGCTGAACATCATAGGAAAGAACCTTTCCCGTTTTCCCTACGAGCTGGGCGAGAAATAATGTATCATGGCCGTTGCCCATTGTGGCATCAACGACGAGATCGCCTTCATTAACCACATCTTGGATAATATGATGAGTATAAGGAAGCACACGATCAATAGGCATGGTTCGTCACCTGTACGATTTTCTTCTCTTCACGTTGGATTGCGGGATCCCAATACTTACCTTGCCATGTATCACGGAGGCGCAGCTCACGGTCGATAGAATTAAGGACATTCCATTTATCGCTGCTCCATTGTGGGCCGATTAATAAATGCTTCGGGGCATCTCCAGTCAAGCGGTGAATGGTCACCTCTGGTGGCATAATCTCCAGTGTTTTAACCACTAAGTCGACATACTCATCCTTTTCTAGGAATTGTAGCAGCCCCTCCTCATACTGTTTGACCATCGGTGTGTATTTCATCAAGTGTAAAAGGTGGATCTTCAAGCCTTGAATGTCTAGCTTGGATACTTCTCTTGCCGTTTCTAGCATCATCTCTTCCGTTTCCTGAGGTAACCCATAAATAATGTGACAGCAGGTACGAATATTGTGCTTGCGCAGTTTTTCCACACCTTCAACATAACATTGATAGTCATGGGCACGGTTAATCAGTTCACCAGTACTGTCATGGACGGTCTGTAAACCGAGTTCTACCCATAGATAAGTCTTTTTGTTGATCTCTGCTAATAGCTCGACCACATCATCAGGTAAGCAGTCTGGGCGTGTGGCAATAGCAAGTCCTACATTACCTTCCTGCTCGAGAATCACTTCGTACATCTCTCTCAGTTCTTCTACTGGGGCGTACGTATTGGTGTACGCCTGAAAATAGCCAATGTATTCAGCGTTAGGCCACTTTTGATGCATCCGTTCTTTAATATCGTTAAACTGTGTCACCAGACTGTCTCGACGGTGACCAGCAAAATCCCCAGATCCCCTCGCACTACAGAACGTGCAACCACCGGAAGCGATTTTCCCATCGCGGTTGGGACAGGTAAAACCGGCATCGAGGGGAACTTTAAAGACCTTATGGCCAAAAGTGTGGCGTAAGTGATGATTCCATGTATGGTAACGTTTATCCCCCCATAATAGAGGTAGAGGTGCTGTTTTTGCTGAGTGAGATGAATCACGTGTATCAGTCATCTAAGATACGCTCCTTCCATCAATAGCCGATGAGGCTAACCCCTATTTTACAACAAAAAGGGAGGGAATGCAGGGTGGTTGGGTTGAAACATAAAAAAGCCTCCAAAACAGGAGACTTGATTAGTTATGACAATCGATCAATGAGTTATAGATCCCTTTGAATCATATTTAAATCACTACCTGAGTCAATCATTTCTTCAAAAGATAACCCTTCGGAGGGCGTGCCATCTTCTGTCATCATGATAAAGTCTTTTTCACCCGTGTTCGTATAGCGATAAAAGCGTGCAGACTCCACTGGAGCACCATTTTCTTTGGAATAAACGGCACCAACCAACTCCATCTTAGTCGTTTCACCAGGGCCAATCAGTACCTCTTCCACAATAGGGGTATATAACCAACAAAACATGTGCTTACGTTGTTGTAGGTTTTCAAACATCGCTTCGGGCTGTGGAAGGTCATCCACATATTGTTCGAAGGAACGGTCAAAAACACAATTGTATGAATTCATCCAGACAGGTTCCACTTCCATATCCTCCTTATCATCAGGATTCCTTATGACTTAAGTTGACCTGTCTGTCTAAAATTATACGACAATGTCTTGTTGGGCGTGTTGAGCAGCGGAGGTTCCAGCGACGTATCCAGTAGAGAAAGCACAAGTGATGTTGTAGCCACCGGTGTACCCGTGAATATCAAGGATTTCTCCACAAAAGTACAAGCCATTTGTTTTCTTTGAGGCCATACTTTTGGGGTGGATTTCTTTAATATTGACACCGCCACCGGTAACAAACGCTTGCTCGATCGATAGCGTACCCGTGGCCTTGATATGAAACGCTTTGAGTTTCTCGGTGAATGTGCGGAGATGTTGCTTGGCACACTGATGCCCTGTAACGCTCCCGTCAAGCTCTGCTCTTTCTAAAAGGATAGGCAGCAGTCGCTCCGGTATCAGTTTGTTTAGCACGTTTTTAATTTGTTTGCTCCCTTCTTCCCGAACGCTATGCCATAAGCGGTCTAACAGCTCATCCATTGATTCTTCTGGGAACATGTCAATGTCCAGTGGCACGTCATGAACTTGATATTTCTTTTTGGCTTTGATGACGTATTGGCTACAGCGTAAAACAGCTGGACCAGACAGACCGAAATGGGTAAATAAGACGTCTCCTTCATGAGTCATGATGCTTTTTCCTTTCGGGTTCTTAACCGAAATGTGGACATCTCGTAGCGCCAAACCTTGAACTCGTTTTTCCTTTATAAAGGGTTCATCAGATGTGACAGGCACCTCGGTGGGGTATAGTTCTGTAATCGTATGCCCGGCTTTCTCAGCCCAAGCATAACCATCCCCTGTCGACCCAGTATGAGGGACTGATTTTCCACCAACAGCGATAATAACCGAGGGGGCTTGGACCGCTTCGCCACTGTCTAAATGTACACTGTGCCCCATGTTCTCATCGAAAGAGATATCCTTGACAGCTGTATTGACACGGATATCTGTTCCTACCTCTCTGACCTTCTGAATTAACGCCTCAACGACATCTTTGGCTTTATCAGTAACGGGAAACATTCGACCACGGTCTTCCTCTTTTAGTTCAATACCCAGATCTTCAAAAAATGAGATAATATGCTCATTGTTATAGATGGAGAAAGGACTATACATGAATCTTCCGTTGCCAGGGATATTTTTAATCATTTCTTCAAGTGGGATACGGTTGGTGACATTACAGCGCCCGCCACCTGATATGGCTAGCTTTCTACCTAACTTATTCCCTTTATCGACAAGCAAGACCCGCGCACCTTGATACCCCGCAGCGTATGAGGCCATGAGCCCTGATGGTCCGCCTCCGATCACAATGACGTCGTATTGCTCGTTGTTACTCATCATCCTTACTCCTTTACTGTGTCATTCTTCATTGTTCGCTCATATCATTATGTTGAATGCGTTATTATCACTTAACTCTTATTATGGTACATGAGTTGCTCATCGATGAATAGATAAATGAGTGGAGGAGATGTGTATCCCCTTACAAACTGACAACAAAATGAACAATAAATATTTGCTTATTCACAAAAAATACACTACAATAGTGTAAAAATACCATTGTTCATTTCATAAGATACATATGAGCGCGTTAGGTTTCTCACCTTTTTATGATAACATGATGTTAAAAATGTTATCATGGGGTCGATAGACCTAACAACCTTATCATGTACCATACATGAGAAAATAGGAGGGGAATACCAATGGCAAAGTATACGATTGTAGACAAAGAAACATGCATTGCATGTGGTGCATGTGGGGCAGCAGCTCCAGACATTTTTGATTACGATGATGAAGGTTTAGCTGAAAACATCATCGACGAGAATTCAGGTTCAGTTGAAATCCCTGATGTTTTATTAGATGATCTAGAAGATGCTTCAGAAGGTTGCCCAACCGATTCCATTAAAGTGGCTGAAGAGTCCTTTGATGGAGATGCTCTGAAATTTGAATAGGGTTTCTAATGATTGACCTTTTTGCAATCATTCTATAGACCTTCAAGAGAAGCTCCCTCACAACAGTGAGGGGGCTTTTTACTTAGTAAAGTTTAAACGTGTTAAAATTTTTTGTCATGTTATCTCACACGGTTATAGAAAATAATCGCTTCTCCCGCAATAATATAGACAGATACAAAACGCAGAGGTCTAGGATGGGACTTCCGAAAATTCTGTCTAAAGGGGAGAGAAACGTGGATACGATATTTTTAATGAACAGTTTGTGGGTGATGGTAGCTGCAATCTTAGTTATTTTTATGCAAGGAGGATTTATCCTACTAGAAGCGGGCTCAACCCGAATGAAGAATGCCGGTCACATTGCAGGGAAAACCATTTTTACGTTTGGTATTGCTTCACTCGTGTTCTGGGCCATTGGTTACGGTTTTATTTTCGGTGAAGGTAATTTGTTTATAGGTTTATCGGACTTCTTCTATAGTGGATACGAAATTGAAGGGTTAGGTCTTTCTACATCAGTTTTCTTTTTATTTCAGCTCGCCTTTGCAGGTATTGCCTTGACGATCGCCTTCGGAGGCTTTGCTGAACGAGCTAAACTCTCCGTTTATCTTGTCTTTGCTGTTCTGTTCTCAGCCTTGGTTTATCCTATTGTTGCGCACTGGATTTGGGGCGATGGTTGGCTTGCCGATTTAGGGAAACAGGATTTTGCTGGATCAACAGTCGTGCATCTTACGGGTGCGATGGCTGCATTAGCTGCCACATTGTTATTAAAGCCACGATTAGGTAAATATAATAAAGACGGTACACCAAATGAACTAGCGGGACATAACCAAGTGTACACAGCCCTAGGCGTGTTAGTATTATGGATTGGTTGGTTCGGTTTTAACGCAGGGAGCACAGTCGCAGTGGATGATGCGTTTTTTGGCTTTGTTGCCCTGAACACGAATCTAGCAGCAGGGGCCGGTGCGATATCAGCTCTTATCATATCTTGGCTTGTTTTAGGCAAGTCAGATGTACCCACGATGTTAAATGGGGCTTTAGCTGGTCTCGTCGCAATTACAGCATCTTGTGCCTTTGTCACACCCGGTGCATCCGTCATCATTGGTATCATAGCAGGTATTCTGGTTTACTATAGCATGAAATTCTTTGAGAAGAAGAAAATTGACGATCCGATTTTTGCTTTATCTGTACACGGCGTGGCAGGCGTATGGGGAACATTAAGCACAGGTTTCTTTGCCACACCAGAGTTAGCAGAATTAAACGGCGGTATGGCAGGATTGTTCTACGGTGGCGGATTTCAACAGTTAGGTGTACAGGTCATAGGTATCATGACTGCAGGTGGATATGCATTCGTTGTTTCCCTCATGATTTTAAGTATCATGAAGGTCGTCATGAACGGATTACGTGTCACTGAAGAGGAGGAAATCGTTGGTTTAGACCTCAGTGAGCATGGTGGTTACGGTTACCCAGAACAAGTTCAACAAGCGCATGAAGCTAAAGGTGTGTAAGGAAAAGTGCTCATTGATTAAAAATTAAAACGAAGCAAAATAACAATAAGAAGGAGTGACGACGCGTCGTCACTCCTTCTTTGCTTTTATCCTCTACCTTAAGCTTTCTTAGCCAGTTGATCGTATATATCTTGTAAGTTCTCATATCCTTTATGAGTTAAAAGTTTGATACAATGAGCCCAAAGTTGGGCTGTAAGCCTGGCATCCCCTAAAGCATGGTGACGATTAGTTACTGCGATATGACAGTGTGAACAGCACTCTTCAAGCCGTACTAGGGGTAAATGTGGCTCGCATAGCTGCATCAGAAACTGGGTATCAATAATACGTTGCGTAAACGATCGGCGTGACGTTTGCCACAGTGTATGCTGCATAAACGCTTTCTCATGGTTGGCATGGTGGGCGACGAGAACGTGTCCTCTAACAAAACCAAAAAACCGAGTTAACACTTCGTCGATAGGGGGGGCCTGGCGTAAATCTTCTTCTTTAAGTCCTGTTAGATTCTTGATGTCTGGGGCCAATGGTTTTTCCGTAGAAACGAGAGAATAAAATTCTTCTTTAATGTTTCCGTTTGTGGTCTTGACAGCCCCTATGGATAATATAGTATCCCCTCGCTCTGGGAAGAAGCCCGTTGTTTCGATATCAAAGACAACCACTTTAAGGGTGTGAAGGGGTCTTTGTAATACGTCTTGTTGTCTAAATTCTTTTTGTAACTGTCTTAAGTAGGAGACATGTTGTGGATTGGACTGATCGTGGCCAGAGGCATACAAGTGAGTGCTTATTTTACCAGGTAACTGTTTCATCATTTGGAGCCAAGAATGATTTTTCATGTTCGTCCCATTCCTTTATTGATAATCATATGTCTCATCTGTCAGCCGTTCTTGTAAATAAAGGCCCTGTTTGATCATGCTTTTTAGTTGTTTTTTTTCGGACCGACTTAAAGATTTTATACACATGTAATGACTAGCTTCATAGCGATTCTGTTGTTCCCTCTGTGTTGTGAAAAATGCTCGTGGCGCGTGAGTGAGGCGAAAAGCGAGTAGGGTTTCGACATTTTTTTCATACGTATGATGACGAGGCGAATTGAATGAGGGCTGGCGTTCAAGCATGCTTAGGCGTTCGCTTGTGGATGTGGCCCATAGGTTATCCTTTAATGCAAATAAACGTGCAGCATTCACATATGGAAGTAGAGCGCAAGATTTTAGATTCAGATACCCTTTGAAATAGCCATATTGTTCGGTTAAGAAGTGACCAAAAACACCGACCCCTTTTTGTATGGATGCTGTGTTCGCAGCGAACCTGTTTAACAAATAGGGCGAGTCATTGACCTGCTCAAATAAAATCTCTTTTAACTTGTAGACAAGTGATGGGGAACCAACGAGGACTCTACTGTCTGTTAATATTAATAAATGCCGAATAGCTTCCCAAGTGTCAGCTTTTATCCAGCTATGAAGTTGGTCTTGCCAGTCGGATGCTGATTGACACCAAAGGGGATTAGAACACATGACTCTACCCTCACATAATGGATACCCCACATACGCCAACCCATGGGAAATATGTTCGCCTAGTTTTTGGAAATACTGCTTGGCTTCTTCCGTATTTTCCTCATAAACCATACCGTGATCTTGGTCGCTTATGAGACCTTGTTCACGCCGTCCTGCGCTCCCCATCACAAAGAAAGAGAAAGAACCTGGTGGCTCCCCAAGCTGGATTTTTGTTCGCGCCACAGCAAGACTGATCACATGTTGCATCAGTTCATCGTGAAAATGGTTCAATTGTGTGGAAGATAAGCGATGATTCATCATGTTCTCGTTGCGATACTGTTTAATGTCCTCATACGTTTGGAAACGTACCATCATAAATAACTCCTATTTTCTCATGTTAAATTGAGCGTTAATTTGACCACGAAGCATCTTATTCCTAACACTCCGTTCTTCTTTTTCAAATCGTTTGCGAATTTCAAATGTTTGCATCCCGTCTTCCATTTGATCGGCGATGGTCATCAACTTTTCTACATCATTAAAGGAGTACCGCCTGGTGCCTCCTTTAGTTCTCTCGGGGTGAATCAACTTCCGTTCCTCATAATACCGAATTTTTCTTTCTGTAAGTCCGGTTAATTCACTAACCATACCGATGGTAATGACTTTTTTGTCCTTGTATGATGCCATACGCGTTCCTCTCCTGTATGATTTCTCGAATATATCTTATTGTTATCAATGTAACATAACATTTACAAATTCGGCCGAATGACGGAAGATTATCTCACAAAAAACAAATCCTTTATATGGGAGTTTAGTACATCGAAATATATACCACAAAAAATATTTCAGAATAAAGAGGTTTTTCCGAACAGATTGACGAAATAGTACCATTGGTATCAGTAATCACGATAAATGAAGGGGGAAATTTGGATGAAAAAAACGTTTAAATCAATGGTTATTTTGTTAGTGTTAGCACTTGCTTTTTCTACATTTAGTACGTCTATGGCAAACGACAGTGTAGAAGCGTCCTTCTTGGTTGTATTTAAGTCGGAGACACTTCCGGAAAATGCAGAGCAGGTCGTTAATGAGGCAGGTGGGACGATCACTTATGAGGTGCCAGAAATCGGTGTCGTTGAAGCAACAACGACTTCACCAACGGTCTTTTTAGCTCATATGTTAGATTCACAGGAAGTACGTACAGTCGGGCCTTCCTTGGCTGTAGATTTAAATTTACCTGAGTTTAGTGTGGATGAGGAATCGTCTTCCACAACAGGTCATGAACCTGTTCCCGTAGAGGAGAATATCTGGGAAGCAGGATGGCAATGGGATATTGAGCAGGTCACAAACCAGTTTGAAAGCCACAGCGTTCATACTGGGACGCATGATGTCGTTGTAGGTGTGATTGATACTGGGTTTGATTTCAATCATCCTGATTTAAAAAATAATATTGTTCCGGGTTCTAAAACCTTTGTACCAGGAACTGCAGATGCTTGGGATGCACATAGTCACGGGACACACGTCGCGGGGACCATTGCAGCGAATGGACGAGTCAAAGGGGTTGCACCAGACGTGGGTGTGAGAGCTTATCGTGTGTTCGACACAGGCTCTGCTCAACAGATTTGGATTACCAATGCTATAATAGCGGCGGCAAACGATGGTGTTGATGTCATTAACATGAGCTTAGGTGGAACCAGAGTCAAAGGCCAGTGGTTCTACACGGACGAGGAAACGGGTGAACGCATCAATCTTGGTAATGATGCAGCGGATATCGTAGCTTATAATCGTGCCATCCGTTATGCGATCAACAAGGATGTTACAGTGGTATCATCTGCAGGTAATTCTGGCCAAGATTTAAGTAATCCTGCTAGTGTGACAGAATGGTATAACCAAAATTTACAAGAAAGTGGCGAAACACAATATGAAGTGAAAGGGGCCACTTTTTATGTCCCAACCCAAATCCCTGGCGTCATCACTGTATCTGCCACAGGTGGTGGATTTGGAACAGATGAGCGTTTAGCATTTTACTCAAACTATGGTAACGGTGCTGTCAACTTAGGGGCACCAGGTGGAGATCTTGGACCGGACTACCCTGAAATAAACGAAGATGACTATAAATACCTGGTTTTAAGTACTGTGCCAACATATCTCAGTCAATCGAGTGTGGCCGTAGAACTCTTCGGAGAGGGTGGATATGGCTGGAAAGGTGGGACTTCCATGGCGTCGCCACAGGTGGCAGGTGCCGCAGCCGCTTACATTTCTCAAGTCTATGAAGAGACTGGAAACAAACCATCTCCATCTCAAGTCAAGACGGCTTTACAGCAGACTGCTGAAGATGCAGGTAAAAACGGTTATGACAAGTACTACGGGCATGGTATCGTTAACATCTATAACGCACTTACACGGTAATAAACGTGACATTTATCTATAATGTATATCTATGTAGAGCGAATCCTTAGTGGATTCGCTCTTTTGCTTATTATTGGCGTACATGAATACGGTCTAAGATGCTCATACTGCTAAAGATAGTCTTATTAATTAGAGTATGAGGAGGTACGATGATGGGACAAATTACCTTACGACCAGAGCTTGTCACATCGAGCGGTGAAGCTTGCGGCATTATGTTAGATGATCAATATGTTGGTTCTTTAACCTTATTGTATAGAGAAGCCGATCGCATTTGGGGAGCTGTACAATTAGATGAAGATGTATTAACCGTTGATGAGAAGGAGGAAGTTGATCTATTCATCCATCAATATGTGGAGAACATGATTGACGCTG
Source organism: Caldalkalibacillus salinus (assembly GCF_016745835.1). Lineage (NCBI taxonomy): Bacteria > Bacillati > Bacillota > Bacilli > Caryophanales > Bacillaceae > Caldalkalibacillus > Caldalkalibacillus salinus. The sequence continues at coordinate 115,604 of NZ_JAERVL010000004.1, forward strand.
CAGGAGCAGTTGAGTGCTTTATCACCACCACATACAGTCCGTATGATCATGTCATTTCCACTGATCAAGTGGGTCACGTAGAGGAGCTTGTAGAAGTGGAATCAAACGAGCTCCCTGACGGTTATGAAGATTATGAAGCATTAGAGGATGACGTTGATACGTTTTACGAATACGATGATCTCGGGGAAGACGATTTTGATGAAGGGATAGATTATGAGTACGTGGATGATTTGTCTGATGAGGATGAGTATGAACTTGATGAATACGACTTAGCTGAATTTGATAATGGCGTTTACGATGATGTGTACTTAGAGGAAGATGATGAAGACCTCGCTTTACAAATTGTAGGGGAAAGTCGAAATCGTGTTGAATACCAGCTCCTAGATCAGTACAACAATATTTTAGCCGAAGCGATTATGTATATTGACCGTACAGACGTGTTAGGAGATATATTCTTCCACGAAAATCCAAGTGAAGAATCGATCGATGAAGTGACGCATGTTCTCGTATCAGATTTTGATCAAGATCTCATCGATTCTTTTGAATTCCGTATGTTCTTTGATGACGTTGAAATTGCGAACATTGAACTCACACATGAAGACCTTATTGAAGAAGAAGACGTATATGATGATGACATGATGTTCGAAGAAGATGTGTACATTGATGACGGATACAACATTGAAGATGACGAAGGATATGAAACAGCTTATATCGATGGTGAACGTGATCTTTATGTTGATGTGTATGAAGATGAACGTGTTCGTTTACATTTTGAACTGATTAGAGATGACATCGATACGATCACCTTTGACATTTACGAGGATGGTCGTCGTCGCAGTACTCGTCTCGGAATGGCGACTGTTGATTTAGCAGGGGAACCTAGCGCATTGATTGATTTTATTAATCCGAGAGATGCTCACCTCAGACAACAGGTTGCATATCAGTTGATGGAAGAACTCGATAAAGAAACGGACTACAACACATTTGGGGTCACCATGCAGTATCAAGGAGATATTATCGACGAGTATACATTCGATATTGAAGATCAAAGAGAAGAACTGGTGTATACTTGATTGACTGTCATTAACATCTTTTACTCATGCTTAAAAGGCCAGGAACTCTTCCTGGCTTTTTACTTTTATCCTCACAGACCATCGTATACAATGGGGATATATTTTCGAAAAAGGCAGAATTATAAAGAATGAGAAACGGAGAACGATGACATGAGACTAGATAAATTATTAGCAAATATGGGCTACGGCAGTCGTAAGGAAATGAAAAAATGGCTAAAATCTGGTCAAGTGACCGTGAATGGTGAAACCATAAAAGATGGGAAAGTACAAATCAACACAGAATATGATGTGGTCATGTTTCAAGGAGAACAGGTCGTCTATCGGCAGCATGTATACCTCATGCTAAATAAACCGGCAGGTGTCATTTCCGCAACGGAAGATACGACAGAGGAAACTGTGTTGGACTTAGTGCCAATCGAGTTTCAACATTTTCAACCATTTCCGGTTGGCAGACTGGACAAGGATACAGAAGGTCTTCTAATTCTAACTAATGACGGACAACTGGCCCATCAGCTTCTCTCTCCAAAAAAACATGTCCCTAAGACGTATGTGGCATCCATCGATGGTCAAGTCACAGAAGCGGATAAAATAGCGTTTAGTGAAGGGGTACAACTCGAGGATGGCTATGTATGTTTACCTGCAAAGCTACATATTGAAGAGTCAGGTATGAATTCACACATCCGGATCACGATCTTTGAGGGTAAATTTCATCAAATTAAACGTATGTTCCAAGCCCGAGGGCACCAAGTGACGTACCTGCAACGCGTACAAATGGGATCACTTTCGTTAGACCATAACCTTGAGTTGGGAGAAGTAAGAGAATTAACAGAGGAAGAACTCGTCCAGCTTCAACAATAGACAGTAGACAAATAACTATTTATGAGGATATATATCTAAAATAGACCAATGTCTAGGACAAAGGTGGGGTAAATGTCATACATGTATAGTGACGACATGTAAAAGGAGGAATACATGTGAACCAAAAACGTCACCGGAGTGACATGGCTGGTTATGGTTCGAAAAAGCCAATGTTCCCCACCCAAAAGAAAAAGGGAGCTAAACACCCGACACAACAACAATTACCTCAACAACAACCCATGATGCAGCAACCCCAACCGATGCAACCGACACAACCGACACAAGTCGCACCAGCGACCACAGGACCTGGAACGCAACCGGGTACTATGGCACCTATGGGAGGCTTTCCACAGGGAGCGCCTGCACAAGTGGCCCCTGTTAGACGTGTTCAGCACCCGACTCAAGTACTTGAGAATCATACAGTGACACGTTATCCTGTCGTTAATGTCTATCCGACACACGTGCGCAACGTGAGACATCACGTATGTGAATATTATTGTGAGTGCCCCGTCACTCAAAGTGTAGAAGATTGCTATCATGTGGTAGACCATTGTAACCGGCCACCCAGACGCCCCTACAGACGCTAACAAGATTTGATAACTAGCCTGAGCGTCAATGTACTTTTAGCTTATTCGACAACGATGTTTGCTGTTTGTGTTAACGACTAAAATATGTGCCGCAAATGCGTAAAGGGCGACTTGAGCCACCGCCCTTTATTTTTATTATTTTCGCAATTTTCTTTACCACTTTTTATGTTATACTAAAAATGACTTTAAACTCTAGAGCATTTACTTACATAATGAAAAACAATATGTTTTAAAGGGGTGTAACAAATGAAAAAATTGATTATCTGTGCTGTTGTGGCGTTGTTGGTTGTAGCCGGAGGGCAAACAGCGACATTAGCTTCGGAAAACTTTCCTGTAGCCAAATCATATGATTACGAGAAGTAATCTCAAATAGAAAGAGTATCTGCATTAGCAGGTACTCTTTCTTCTTATGTGAGAGTTATATTCTTTCTGGATTCGTTAGCTAAGCGATAATACTGACTCGCTTGTTTATACTTGAATTTTTTATAGAAATAAACCGCTAACATTTCAGCATACTCCGCAACATGGAAGTGGATTTTTTTCTGTAGATAAAAAGGAATGACTTCATCTTTAAGTAGGCTTTCAAACTTTTCGTCATAACATTCGCGAGCAATAAAATCGAGCACTTTAAATTGATAAAGCATCATGTCATGGTCGCTATCTTTGGCTAATATATTTATACCAAGATCAATATAATACAATGCTTGTTCTTTGTCTTCTAATTTGAGGTGATTTTTCGCTAAACAAAGATATGTACGAGACAAATCATCAATATTCTCTTTATCCATATACTCTGTACTTTTTAAGTAAAAATCGTTTGATTTATTAATGTCTTCGTAGCTATAAGCCACACCAAGGTTGTGATAGATGATGGCAATATTTTGCGTATCATTATTTTCTTCAGCAACTTTTAAAGCGTTATAATAATGCTTCTCTGCCTGCTCTTTATTCTCAATTCTGCGACTGTTAATACCCAAGATAATCTCACATTCAATGCTCCGTTTAAAATCAAATTGTTTGTTAAATAATTCAAGTGCTTTATTCGTGTAATAGATGGAGTGTGAGATTTGATACAACTGGCTGAAGGTGATACCCAACATATAATATAATTCAGGATCCTCTATCCGGATATTGTTAGCCACTTCTTCCGCTTTACGGTGGTATTGAATCGCTTCAGCGTAATTGTATTTGTTATACAGTACGGTTCCCCAAAACATATAAAATAAGTATTTGATTTCGCCATCCAAGTGTTTAAGATGTTCCTTGATTTCTTTTAGGATAGACAGTGCCTCATCATGCTTGTCATTAATCATCAAGTATCTCGCGAAGAAAAGTTCGCATTTAAGCAATAGAGGTGGGGATTGTATGGTTTTCTTCTTCTCTTTAACAAGTTGATACACGCGGTCCATCTCTTGCTGGTTTCGTTTCATGATGACCCGATACCAGTCCTGAAGTAGTTGATCAAACGCTTGCTCTTCCTTTTCCATATCGATATCATCTAATGTGATACCTAGACGATTACACAAATGACCTAAAATATCCTGGCTTGGCGTTTCGTGGCCGTTTTCTATTTTACTCAGATGGGAAACTGAACAGATGCCGTGGGCCAACTGCTCTTGCGTCATGCCATTAGACTTTCTGAAATAATATATCTTTTGCCCGATCATCCTGTCACCCTCCAACATAGCTTCTCCGTCTCTGACTATCAAAACCATCGTTATAATTGTGTACCTTATTAAATGTATAAACTATTATACTATACTCATGATCAAAAATGATAGTATTCATCAGAATCGGACACGTGTGTGTTTCCTAAAAAGACAAATCCCTTAATTTTACAATAGTTTTGAAAGGTGGATAAACCTATATTTCCTTAGTGAGGATAAGACATTGTATTTTCCCAATATACAAAGTCATAGGTGGATGTTACTATAACTTATGATGTATTTATTATTCAGAAAATTCAAAGGAGGAAGATGATTGAGAAAATTTTTAGCGCTGTTTTTGTCTTTGACCCTTGTATTAGCGTTTGCCGTCCCATCGGCTAGCGTGGCGAACAACGGAGAAGAAAAGCTAGAGTATCTCGTTCAATTTGAAGGCCCAGTACAAAAAGGAGTACTAGAAGCTTTCGGTGTAGATGAAGTCCTCCATACTTACGATTTAATACCCGTGGCGTTAGTGGAATTAACTGAGAAACAGTACCGTGGGTTATCCCATCATCCTCAGATCAAAGCAGTTGACCATAATGCTGAGGTGCAAGCTCTAGGTCAGACGGTACCATGGGGTGTGCCGCATGTCCAGGGCACAGCTGCACACGAAGGTGGTCACACAGGAAGTGGCGTGAAAGTGGCTATACTAGATACGGGTATTGATAACGAGCACGAGGATTTAGCTGCGAATGTGAAAGGCGGGTATTCTGTTTTCACAGATGACGAAAACAGCGATCCTTTTTATGACGGTAACGGCCATGGTACACACGTTGCTGGAACTGTCGCCGCTGTCGACAATACTCTAGGTGTTTTAGGAGTGGCTCACCAAGCTGACCTCTATGCTGTGAAAGTCCTCAGTAACAGCGGCAGTGGTTCTTATGCCGGTATTGCAGAAGGTATAGAATGGGCTGTGAAAAATGATATGGATATCATTAACATGAGCCTTGGTGGATCATCGAGTTCTTCCGTATTAGAAGAGATGTGTAATGCTGCGTATGATGCAGGAGTACTCACGGTTGCTGCAGCAGGCAATAGCGGAAACAGAGGTGGAAAAGGGGATAGCGTTGGCTATCCTGCGAAATACGAATCCGTCATTGCAGTAGCAGCCGTCGACGCCGACAACCAACGTGCAAGCTTCTCTAGTACAGGACCAGCAGTAGAGTTGGCTGCTCCAGGTGTAGACGTATTAAGTACGGTACCGAATAATGGCTATGACAGATATAATGGAACTTCCATGGCTTCTCCGCATGTGGCGGGTGTGGCAGCGCTCGTTTGGGGTGCGAAGCAAGGCTTATCTAATGAACAGTTAAGACAGTTGCTGAGAGACTCAGCTATGGATTTAGGAGATCCGAATCATTATGGCTATGGTCTAGTGCAGGCAGTAGATGCCATACAGCAGTAGTCTAAGATTTCTTTGACATGTTTTTTCCTCAACAAAAAGGAAGAGCCGATTGTGCTCTTCCTTTTTTTGTTCTCTCATAAATAGACGTTTACACTTGTTGACAAGCGCCCACAAAGGACTGGAACATAGCTCGCGAGGGGTGGTGAGTCAAGGGCATACATTCTGGGTGCCATTGAACCCCGATAACGTAGGAGTGTTTAAGACTTTCAATAGCTTCAACGACCCCGTCTGTACTCTCAGCGCTAACGATAAAACCGGGAGCTGCATCTTTAACGGCTTGATGATGAAAACTATTCGTCTTCACCTTTTCTGAGCCCACGATCGCATGTAGCTTTGACGACGGTGTAATGGCTACAGTATGACTAGCATGCCAAGTTGGTGCCACTTGCATATGTTGAAGTAGACTTTTCTCGCCATACTGTGTATCTAGATCCTGATACATGTTTCCACCTGCAGCCACATTTAAGATTTGTATGCCCCGACAGATAGCCAGTATAGGGATGTCACTTTCTAAGGCGTGCTTAGCTAAGCTTAGTTCTAATGTGTCTCTTTCCGGTGTAATAGATCCTAGACCTGGGACGGGCTCTTCTTCAAATAAGGTAGGATCTATGTCACCCCCGCCTGCTAAAAGGAGACCGTCAATCTGTTCCGTGAGTGACTGTAATTGAGTTTCATCAGTCGTATACGGAATGATGAAAGGAATCCCTCCCTGGTTAAAGATCCAATCGGCGTAATAACGTTTGACTTTCACGTGTGCCTCTTCTAATGACGCTGTGATACCAATGATCGGTTTTTTCATCACAATTCATTCCTTGTACTTTGATTTTCCTTTATTATACACTATGAGAAGGGTGAATAGAGGTTCAAATATCATGTCCTGACATCAAATAAAAATATAACAAATGACAACGATGAAATGAGGACATACTGTAAAAAAAGAGATATGGATTGGGGAGTGGAAACCACATGACAGACATTAAGCTAGTGGCCATTGATGTTGATGGCACCTTACTGACAGACGAACATGAATTAACTGAACACACCAAAAACACTATTTTAAAGTTAAAGGACAAGGGTATACAGGTCATACTGGCAAGTGGCCGGGGGCCGACTTCTTGTATCCCGTTCGTCAATCAACTTAATTTAACGGAGCCGTTGATTACACACAACGGGGCCGTCATTTATCACCCTGTTACGGGGGAAGTAGAAAAAGAGATTGGCTTTGAAGCACAGGAACTGTTACCATTCATCGAGTATTGTCGGGAGCACCAGATCCAATTTGATTTAAACACGGCGCTTGATATGTATGTCGAGCAGTCGACGCCTGAGGCAGAGAAAGTATATGAAATATTTTATATCAATCCCACTCGTGTTGAAGACAGTAGTCAATTAGATGAACAAATTGTAAAATTCACAATCACAGGTCAACAAGAACAATTAGACGATATGATGCAAAAGCTCGCTCCTCAATTTCCAAACTGGAGTATTATCCGTAGCGGTGAGACATTTATAGATATCATACACCCCAAAGCAACCAAAGGTTTTGCTTTACAGCATATCTTAAAGGAGAAGAACATACAGCCTGAAGAGGTACTCGCATTTGGTAACTACTTTAACGACGTCGAAATGCTGCAATTAGCGGGCACTGGCGTAGCGATGGGAAATGCCCCTGATGGTGTGAAAGCAAAAGCTGACCGCATTGCCCCACCTAATAACGAGGAGGGCGTGGCGGCCATATTGCAGGAATACCTGAAGTAAAAATAACATGATCCCACGTCGTCATGAATACAATGGTTTTGAGAGGTTATTTGCGACAACGAGGAGGGATCAGCCTTTTGAGTTTCGGGAAGGTAAGTATGTTTGAACATACGTTTTGGCTCCAGGTCTTAGGAGATCATGCCCGGTTTATTTTTTACACCTTATCCCCCGCAGAGGCGGAATATATTCAACAAGCCCAGCATTTTATCCAACTGAATGACCATTTATTAGAGCAGGCACGCCAAATGAAAAACGCCTCAGATCAGAATTGGACTGAATTAGCTCAACACGCCTATAGTGCAGCGGAGTCTATACGTCAGTTTAAATTACAAATCATTTCGGTGCATTTATCCTGTGAGATCGATATAGCATTAACGCCTACATTTTTGAACCATATGGTGAATGAAGTTGAAGAGTATCTTCGTATTCTGACCTATCTCATCAGAGGAGAAGTCCCGCCCATCTTGCATCCTGTCCACCATCATAATATATGGTTGTTAGATGCTGCCGGTCACGCCGCGGCAATAAAAGGTGATATTGATCCCGTAGAGAAAAAAGTAGCTAAAAAGGCCGAAGCCTTTCAAACGACATTTGAGGATTTTTATATTAAGGCGCGAGAGATGGCAGGATTTATACGAGCCAGGCAGGATCTATTCCCCGCCTTACAGCAATTTAATGCTGATACATCATTGGAGATTACACTTTTCTACCACTTTTTAGAAGAGTTAGAGGAAATGCGCCTCGATTGTCGGCGTTTAGGGACGTTGATGCCCTTAATGGCCGACCACATGGCTCGAGAGGAGTGTTATTACTTAATCAAATTACATGAGGTAGATCCGACCAATGTAAAAATAACGGAGTGTGATCCGACGAAGCCCCGTACTCAGCAAGTCTAGTTCTTTTTACGGGGCTCACATATATATTTTTAAGGATAAATAAAAGGGAAGGGGACACAACGTTGGATGCTTATGACTCCAACATTTGACGTAGCCCTTACGATACGATAGGTGATGGAGAAACAACAAGGGATGAGATACGACATGAATCGGTCAATACAGTACAAACAACCCAAAAAATGGTTAACACCAGCAAGTGGGTATTTGCAAGGGTACAGTCATACGCTCAATCCTTACGTAGGCTGTGCTTTTTCCTGTGTCTACTGTTATGTACGGCGTATGCCCGTAGCCCTTTTCCGTCAAAAAGAGTGGGGGACATGGGTGGATGTGAAGGAGGGGGCCTCTGAAACGTTTAGAAAAGAACTTCGTAAAGTAAAAGACAAAGGGGCTGTCACAATTTTCATGTCATCGAGTACAGATCCTTATCAACCTATTGAATACAACACGCGTATCACCCGTCAGCTGCTAGAAGTGATGGTGGAAGAGGGCGGTCCTGATTTTCTTTTTTTACAAACACGTAGTCCCCTGGTCACAAGAGATATAGACCTCCTTCACGAGATGAGGGATCGACTATTAATAAGCGTGACAGTTGAAACGGATCGGGAAGACATTCGTCAAGTATTCAGTCCATGGGCGCCTCCTATACAAGGAAGAATACGGGCTTTACGTCAATTAAAAAAGGCGGGCTTACCAGTCCAGGCAGCCGTATCACCTGTATTACCTTGTACTGAACGGTTTGCAGACACGTTGGCTGATCACGTCGACCGCGTTTGTCTTGACGATTATTTTATGGGGGACGGAAGCAAAGGGAAACGAACAAAACAGTTAGGAGTGGACAAGGTGTATCGCTCCTTGGGACTTGAACACTGGTATACACCAGAAGCGTACCAACAAGTATGGTCGCAGTTTGAGACGGTATTCTCATCTGACCAATTATACTTAAGCCAGGAAGGCTTTAAACCAATGCTTAGATAATAAATGGTGAATTGCTACGCTAACAGTATAACGGTATCGTTGTTAACAATCTTGACACATCCACCCTTATCTATTCCTCATCGTACGGATACAGATGAAAGTACTGATCAATGGCATTGGCCATTTTAATTGCTATCTGTTGCTGGTATGCTGGGTCTTGTAAGCGTTTAGCTTCTATGGGGTGACTAATATACCCAATCTCTGCTATCATACAGGGGCATGGCACGGACTGCAGTAAGTAGTATCGACGACTAGGGAATTCTTTTTTGGGATACCCCGTTAAGTGATTAAGCTCTGACTGTAGTAACTGTGCCATAAGCGTACTTTTGGCTTGATCTTGGTGAATGATCATCGGGCCTTTCACACCACTGTGTGACGAATAATTGGTATGGAGACTGATGAAGAGGGCAGGATTTACCCCTTTAGCAATAAGCGCCCTTTGACGAAGATCTCTCTTATGCCTGCTTCCAACGCGTGGTTGGGGACTGTCATCACTTAAGGCATAATCCTGCAAGCGTGTGATGCCTACTTCGTACTTTCTTTTTTGAAGTTCGTCGTATAATGCCTTACCGACTTCTAGATTAATGTTTTTTTCTAAAAGCGACCCACGGTGAGTTCCCCCATCGATCCCACCATGTCCAACGTCGATGATAATATCATAATGTAAAAGCTTTTGTTGTAAGGGCCGTTCCTGAGTCACAGCCTGTACACTCGAGTTAAAACAATATGAAGTCATGATGAGCAGTCCTATTATTAAGACGGCCTGACGAAAACTGCGCATGTTGTTCCCTCCTCTTATTGATTCCTATTTTTTAACAAGAAGAGCTCAATTATCCTAGTAGTACATAAAAAAAACGCCAGCCTTCCATAGGGATAGGCTGGCGTTCTATATAAAATACCTGGTATACAGTCTTTAGTAAACTATATTTTCTTTAGCATCATACGACCCACTAAACCCTAGCGCCAACGTTGACCATCGTCAGTCGGAAGGTCCGCCGTATCTGTAGGTCCATCCCATTCCAACATACCACCCGCGTAATTCGCTAGCTCTTTGAATCCTTGATCTTGTAAAAATTGACATACAATTTGACTACGATTACCGCTACGGCAAACAACGACGTAATTTTTATCTTTATCTAACTCTTGTTCGTATCTGTGCATGAAAGCACTCGTGGGAATGAGTTTCACTCCCGGAATATGTGCCTCATTGTATTCTTCATTTTCTCTCACGTCTAAGAGAACGGTATCCTTTTCTTTATTCTCAAAGACTTCCTTCACTTCTTCTGTATCAAGTTGTTTCACACCGTCCATTTCAAACGCCATGACAAAACCACCCTTTCTCTTTGTGCTAAGTGACATTTTTCAATGTCTAAGCCTCTTTTCATTATCGTGCAGATTCCTACTTTATCTGTCAAATTGGAAAACGTCGCTAGAGAGATAACGTTCGCCAGTATCGGGGGCGATACATACCACTGTTTTACCTTTACCCAGGCGTTTAGCTATTTGGATGGCCGTATAACAAGCAGCCCCTGCTGAAGGGCCTACCAAAATGCCCTCTTTTCTCGCTAAAGCCCGAGTCACATCATAAGCGTCTTCATCGGTACACTGGATGATTTCCTTATACACGTCCTGATTGAGTATCTCTGGTATGAAACCTGGGCTTGTACCGACCAGTTTATGTGGACCAGGTTTACCACCGGAGAGAACAGGAGACCCCTTCGGTTCCACAACGTAGACGTCTAACTCTGCATAATGTTCTTTTAACGTTTCACCTGTGCCTGTAATCGTACCGCCCGTACCTGCTGTTGCGACGAAAGCGTCTAAATGGTCGACGCCCACACCTTCCATTTGAGCAATGATTTCCTTAGCCGTTGTCCGGCGGTGCATGTCGGGATTAGCCGTGTTTTCAAACTGCTGAGGCATGAAACTGTTTGGCGTTTCTTTTACCAATTCATGTGCTTTTTGTATCGCTCCTGGCATTTTCTTCTCACCGGGTGTAAGAACGACTTCAGCACCGTACGCCTTGAGCAGGTTAATGCGTTCTTGGGTCATCGTGTCAGGCATGACGAGTATGGCTTTATACCCTCTGGCAGCTGCGGCCATCGCAAGTCCAATACCGGTATTACCCGAAGTTGGCTCAATGATGACAGAATTGTCGTTTAATCGCCCTTGTTTTTCCGCTTCAAGTATCATATTATAAGCGGCTCGGTCCTTCACACTGCCACTCGGGTTAAACATTTCTAGCTTTATATATACAGTCGCATCCTCATCACCGACTAAATGATTAAGGCGGACCATAGGGGTATCCCCAATTAATTCTGCAATGTTATTCACTACACGCATGTGTTTCACATCTCCTTAGGTAATGTCGACTAAGTCTATAGGCATGATATCATATCCCCGCACTGATTCGCTATATTTTAATAGTTCCCTTCGGTGGCCATACATAAAGATAGAATTGAACAATTTTTATCCAAAGTGATAAACTAAGGACGGGTATGTTTGACATAAGGAGGATACTTCATGAGATTAAGAAAGAAGCCTTGGGCAGAAGATTACATAAAAGAACATCCAAGAATCGTCATACCAAATCCTGAAGAATGGAAGGGGAGATGGCACGAATTTTTTGGCAATCACCATCCGATCCATATTGAATTAGGAACGGGAAAGGGTCAATTCGTTGTTGGTATGGCAGCAGCAAATCCGCAACTCAATTATATTGGGGTAGAGTTGCAAACGAGTGTCATTGCAGTCGCCTTACGTAAGGTGAAGGACTCTGAACAATCGAACGTGACCTTACTAAGGCAGAATGTAGCTGACTTAGCGTCTTTCTTTGAAGTAGGAGAACTCGAGCGGGTTTACTTAAACTTCTCCGACCCATGGCCTAAAAATAGACATGAAAAGCGGCGACTCACCTATAAAAAGTTCCTACATTTGTACCATCATTTATTGGGAGCGGGTAAAGACATACATATGAAAACGGATAACGAAGGTTTATTTGAGTATTCCCTTAATTCCTTCTCTGCGAGTGGGTGTCGACTCAAAAATGTATCACTCGACTTGCATCGCAGTGATTTTCATTTCCAAGGTAATATTATGACGGAGTACGAAGAAAAGTTTTCTGAAAAAGGAATGCGGATCTTTCGTTGTGAAGCCGTTTTACCCGACAAAATAAGAGAGGATGACGAAGCTTAATCTTTCTTTTGTTTTTTACTATTTATACTAAGGAGGATGCAGCATGGAGACTTTACAAATCGGTCAGATAAAATTGACATGGTTGCGAGGAGGCGTCAATTACTTAGACGGAGGCGCGATGTTTGGGGTTGTGCCTAAACCATTGTGGAGCAAACGCTACCCTTGTAATGAGAGGAATCAGATCGAATTGAGAACAGATCCGATTTTGGTTCAAACCCCTCAGCGCACCATGCTCATCGATTCAGGTATGGGCAGAGGAAAACTGACAGAGAAACAGAGACGTAATTTTGGTGTTGATGAGGAAAGTGATATTGAGCAGTCCTTATCTCACTTAGGTTTAACCCGACATGATATTGATACGGTACTTATGACGCATTTGCATTTCGATCATGCTTGTGGGTTAACCTTATTAGAAGGAGATCGCTATGTGCCAGCTTTTCCTGAAGCCAAACATATCGTCACCCAAACGGAGTGGGATGAGATGAGAGCCCCTAATATACGTTCACGCAATACGTATTGGAAAGAGAATTGGGAAGCGATTATGGACCTCGTTTATCCTTTTGAAGAAGACATCCAAGTGACCGATGAGCTCAAGATGATACATACGGGTGGTCATAGTGCTGGACATGCGATCATCACCTATGAAAGTCAAGGAGAGAAAGGCATACATTTTGGAGACCTCATGCCGACTCACGCTCACCAAAATCCACTCTGGGTTCTCGCTTATGATGATTATCCCATGGATTCTGTGTTCAGTAAGAAAAAATGGGTACCGCGTGTGATGGAGGAAGAGCGTTGGATCACTTTTTACCATGATGCCTATTATCGTGCCATTAAGTGGGATGCAGAAGGACATGTTCGTGCATCAGTTGAAAGAAACAGAGAGTAGTAGGCAATAGGCAAGTTCTGAGTAGGGACCCTATTCTATTTGATAGCCTAGGACGTATCTCCATAAAGCATCTATAAGATTAATCTATTCACCCAAGGAGGGTGCCACGTGAATAACGAAATGCTGTTAATGCAGGCTAGACAAGATTTTATCGATGTACACAAAGATTTACTGACAGGACAAAAAGTGCCCCTCTATCGTTACGATAACATTGTGAGCGACCTGCAACGGATGGATGATATCAATATTCAGATGATACTGGATTTTGTGCAGCAAACCGAAGATATAGATATTGAAGTGATCTGGAAAGAAGTAGGGCGTTTTATTGAAGAAGTGAAATCAGAAGGGCGTTGGGTTGCCGAAAAAGAACGCTATATTAGCTGGCGGGATGGCAAAATACACATCACATGATAAACATCACATGATAAACATCACATAATACAGCCGTTGAGATGAGAGGGCTTAGTCTCAAGGATAACAATCGCCTAAGGGAACGAGTGACTCACCTTAAGGGCTTAGGGACTCTGTGTAGATTTTGCCTTGCGTTTTTTTCTTTTTTGTAAAAAAGACATGGCTATTTTAAATATCCACACAAACCAGCCTCGTCTTGATCCAATGACAGCCAGGGTCATATAGATGAGAACGAGTACCAAGCTTAAAAGTATCGTTTGTAACCATGGATGTTGTAATACGAATGTCCACATTTTTATACCTCCCTAGTATCACTATTTCTCTTTCATATGTCTTTTATACCCCATCATATTTCGCTAAGCGAAGCATTTGCTTTTTAAAAGCGGGGCAAGGTATAATGTAAGAAATATTCAAAGGAGGCGATACATAATGGATAAGAAAAATATCTCTATTGAATTCTGCATGATGTGAAACTATTTACCTAAAGCCGTCGGTTCGACGGAGGAGCTCATGGCAAACTTTAAGGATAGCATTGCAGGTGTGAATTTGATCCCGTCTGGTGGAGGCGTATACGAAGTCGTTGTTGACGGGCAATTGATATTTTCTAAAAAAGAGTTAGAACGTTTCCCTGAAGAAGAAGAACTAGTGAAAATTATTGCGGAAAGAGGACTTATGACAAAAGAGTCGTAATCGCTCTTTAACGTTGGTTGACACTTAATGGAGGGTGTATGGCCGTAGTATTATCAGTCGGGATCATGGCAGTGTATAGCGCATACATGTGTGATGTTTGATTTGCGTTTGCAGCATCCTTGAGCGGAGCTCGAGTTGCGAAGAAATGTAAATCAACATGACCGATATACAGGAGAGATTAAGCACCTGTATATGACGATCGCTTACATTGTTCTGATCCTCTTTTTATTGAGAGATAACATTATTTCCTCAAAAAAATAAGAACATCATCTTGGCCCTCTAGAAGGGGATAGCTCCCCTTGCCTAAAGTTCTCATGTTCAAACTCTTTATTGTTATAAAGCGGAAGAGCGTTAACGTACGTTCTTGCGCTCTTTTTATTTGTGTGACTAGAATAAAGTTAATATTAAAAAAATATAGACCTTTCAAACAACGAAGGAGGTTCATCCACATGCAAGATTTTTTTCCAATTAAAAAGATTGATTACATTGAGATGTACGTGGGGAATTCAAAACAAGCCATGCACTATTTCGCTAAGGCTTTCGGGTTTAAACCAGTAGCTTATTCAGGGTTAGAAACCCAGAATCGTGAGTTTACATCTTACGTGTTAAAACAAAAAGCAATCAGACTCGTTTTATCGTCAACACTGACACCCGATCACGCTATTGCTGATTTTGTTAAATTACATGGTGATGGAGCCAAAGACATTGCTTTTGAAGTAGAAAATGTTGAAAGGGCTTACAAAGAATCCGTCAGTCGAGGAGCCATCGCTATTCAAGAGCCGTATGAAGTGCGTGATGAACATGGTGTCCTCAAAAAAGCAGTTGTTGGGACGTATGGGGATACGGTCCATACATTAGTCGAACGTAGCCATTATAACGGTGTGTTCGCACCTGGGTATGCGCCTTACGAAGCTCAGATGGAGGTAGAGGAAACAGGCTTGCTCGGTATCGACCATGTGGTTGGTAACGTTGAGCTCAATCGCATGGAAGAGTGGGTTAAATATTATGAGCAAGCGTTCGGCTTTGAACAACTTATTCATTTTGATGATGATGCCATTAGTACTGACTATACGGCTCTCATGTCTAAAGTGATGCAGGGCGGGAACGGAAAGGTCAAATTCCCTATTAACGAACCTGCTGAAGGAAAGAAGAAATCCCAAATTGAGGAGTATCTAGATTTCTACCATGGACCAGGTGTTCAGCATATTGCCATCACCACACCGGATATTATCCAAACTGTAACCAAACTACAAGAGCGGGGCGTTGAGTTTCTAAAGGTACCACAGACATACTATAAGGAGCTAAGAGATCGTATCGGTGATATAGATGAGGAAATCAATGAATTAGAAAAGCTGTCTATATTAGTAGATCGTGATGACGATGGATACTTATTGCAAATTTTTACTAAACCTATCGTCGACCGGCCCACCTTGTTTATTGAAATCATTCAACGCAAAGGGGCGAAAGGATTTGGCTTAGGTAACTTTAAAGCTTTATTTGAAGCGATTGAAAGAGAGCAGGAACTAAGAGGGACGTTGTAATGAAGTGGGTGTCCTATTACGACACGAGAAATAACGTGCGCGGAGGACTCATCTTTCGTCATCATGTGGTGGATCTAGCATTACTGTTAGATTCACCGACAACAACAGGTGGTGTACAACTACTTGACATCATCCATTCCGTACAGGAACGTGCCTCTATATACCGTGTCGTGGAGCGTATGAGCAAGTGGGCAGAACAAGAGTGGGAGGGATGGAAAGCTGATCACCAAGCTCAGGTAATCCCTTTTGACCAAGTGTCACTCGCTGCGCCACTCCCAGTTCCTCATAGTTTTAGAGATTTTTACGCATTTGAAGCGCATGTCAAAACGTGTCGGGGAAAAAGAGGCTTAGATATGGTGGACCAGTGGTACGCCGCGCCGGCTTTTTATTTTAGTAATCATCAATCCATTACGGGCCCCAATACAGAAATCACTTTTCCAAGACTTTCGAAAAAAAGGGACTATGAGTTAGAAATCGGGATTGTGATTGGTAAGGAAGGTCGAAACATCACGAGAGATCAAGCGTTTGACTATGTATTCGGTCTCACTATTATTAATGATTGGAGTGCCAGAGACATACAGGCGGAGGAAGTGAAGGTTGGACTAGGACCGGCCAAAGGGAAAGATTTCTCTACAAGTGTAGGACCTTTTCTTGTGTCTGCGGATGAGTGGCGGGACCGTTTAACAGGCGAACAGATTGATTTGTCGATGGAAGCGTACATCAACGATAAAAAACAGTCTTCAGGGAACCTCAATCAGTTGTATTTTTCAATTCCTCAACTAGTGGAACAGGCGTCAAAAGATTGTACGTTATTTCCAGGCGATTTGCTGGGAACCGGTACGGTGGGGACGGGGTGTTTGCTAGAACAAGAGGAACCAACATGGTTACAAAGTGGGGACAGAGTGGCGCTCAAAGTGGAGCGACTAGGTGTGTTAACCAATACAATTAAATAGACACTATGATTTTTAAACTGAGGTAAAGGAGGAAAAGAGTATGCCTTTTTATCATCGCTTAGGCAAAATCCCAAAAAAGCGTCATACACAGTTCCGGAAAGAGAATGGGGACTTGTACTATGAAGAAGTAATGGGGACGAAGGGGTTTTCTGGCATTCAATCGATCCTTTATCACCATCAGCCTCCGACGAAAGTAAGTGAAGTCCAAGCGGGGCCAACCTTCCATCACGAAACAGAAGAGCAAGAGAAGCTACAACACCGGCATTTCAAGTCCCAGGATGTCTCTACAGGAGGAGACGCCATTAACGGGAGACAGTTTTTCCTTGTGAATGAAGATGTCCAAATAGGGGTTTGCTTACCACAAGAACAGATGGACTACTTCTATCGTAACGGTGTAAAAGACGAGTTGATCTTTGTTCACCAAGGTCGGGGGGTACTAGAAACTAATTTTGGCTACCTATCCTTTGTCCCAGGTGATTATATTGTACTACCGATTGGGACAACGTATCGTTTTCGTTTGGAGGGAGAGGGACATAGGTTTTTAGTGGTGGAAGCAAACAGCCGCATTGAAACACCTAAGCGGTATCGGAACGAGTATGGACAGCTCTTAGAGCACGCCCCATTTTGCGAACGCGATATTCGCGTGCCAGAGGAACTTCATACGTTTGACGAAGAGGGAGAATTTATCGTCAAAGTGAACATGGATAATCGCGTGACCACTTTTAAATATCAGCACCATCCGTTTGATGTTGTCGGTTGGGATGGGTACTTGTATCCTTATATTTTTAATATTGATGATTTTGAACCCATTACAGGGCGTATTCACCAGCCGCCACCCGTCCACCAGACATTTGCCGGGCATAACTTTGTCGTATGCTCATTTGTGCCAAGGCTATTTGATTACCACCCTGAAGCGATACCCGCACCATACGCCCATAGTAATGTGAATAGCGATGAAGTCCTGTATTATGTCGAGGGTAACTTCATGAGTCGTAAGGGTATTGACATCGGCTCCTTCACCTTACATCCGTCCGGTATCCCTCATGGTCCACATCCAGGTACTATTGAAGCCAGCCTAGGCAAAAAAGAAACGCATGAACTGGCCGTCATGATCGATACGTTTCGACCGCTTCGAGCGACGCAGTTTGCGCTTCAATTTGAAGACCAAAATTATATGCACAGTTGGAATCCTCAGCAGGCTTAGAGGCCTTACTGTTCATTTTTTTGGTCCGTTTCCACTTCTAATATCGTCCCCGTATCCGCATCAACTTTGAACTCTACGAAGGCGGGCTGATCGTTAACCATACCGGTCAGTCCACCTTGATAGACGTGATAGTGGATACCACTGCGCTCTTCACTTATAGGCTCTACGTGGATCCAGCTCCCGACAATCTCCATTTTATGCTTATACTTGCCTTTGATCTCTTGTACAATTTTCTCCGGCTTGACATACTGAGATTCACTTGCTCTGTTAAGTACATAACTAGCGGTTAAACCGGCTGCAACACCTAGTAGAAATCGTCCTAACTTCATCCTGCATAACCTCCTCGTTGCTGTTGAACAGCTTTATAAACGACAACCTTGTTTTTACCTGATTGTTTCGCTTCGTATAGGGCGCTATCAGCACCTGAAAACCACTCATCCTTACTCATGTTCTGTTCATACGTATGCAGCCCAATACTGATTGTGATTTGCTCTGCAACATTATCTAGTGACATGCTTTCTATTTCCTGTCTTATCTTTTCTAAAGCCTCGTATACCTCTTCTGATTGTTTATCGATGAAAACAATGACGAATTCTTCGCCGCCATACCTTGCTACGAAATCATCATGGCTCACATGCCTCTTCAGTCTTTTTGCCGTTTGTTTGAGCACAATATCTCCTTTTTGATGCCCGTATGTATCGTTAATTTTTTTAAAATTATCTAGATCTAAAACGGCCAGATGAAGCGTTGATTCATGGGCATGTCTTAATAAGTAATCCGTATACTCTTGAAAAGCACGGTGGTTGTTAACTTCGGTTAACGCATCAGTCTTGGATACTTTTTCAATGACCACTTTAGAAATCATCAATTCTTCAGAGGATTTAATAGAATCTTCTAGATGACGCAACAGTTCAACGCCACGAATCATGATGTTAAGCGCAATGACCCCACCGAAGAAGAGAATGGACACCATGGAAATAATATGTGTGAGTGTGACGTCGAGCATCCATGTAGGATGGGTAAACAATAACGCACTGTAATAGATAAGAGATATAAATGACGCATAGAGTACCTTGCGATGATTAAAATAAATGCATGAGAATAATATGGGTAGCAAAAAGATACTTTCAATGCCTTTGACACTGTAATGATGGTATACCAAGGCAAATGCTATGGCCCCACTAAAAAATATGATAAAATAAGAATTCAATTGCGGGGATAACAGTCGCGTGAACACTTCGACCATGAGTAATATGACAAACAACACAACACTAGGTAAAATAACATAGTTGATGATAAAACTGACTTTATCGTAGGTCGTTAAAATTAGATTAACATTGGCGACAAAGAAGGATATGAGCAAAATGAGCCATAGGTTGTTAATGATTCGTCTATTCCACTTCTTGATATTTAGGGAATCTAATTCATGTACTTTCAATACTTTGCCCGCCTCCTTCCGTGAAACCCATCACATTGTTTACCTAACGATAACACGACTTTATCAGTAATAAGTATAACCTATTATACCAGTCTGAGCATTAAATTTTGGAGAGAATTTCATGAGAAAGGAGTACACCCAATTGTCAGAAACGGGACTGTCAGAATTAGTGTGGAAAAAGCAAGCCATCCCTCATCAGGAATCTAAGGATTGGAAAATCCCGATGGTTGAGATATTTGAAACGGTTGAAGGAGAGGGGATGAAGGCTGGTTTCCCTACTGTATTTGTACGCGTATTCCATTGCAATTTACGCTGTACTTGGTGTGATACACCTTATAGTTATGCCCCTGCAAAGCCAGAATTTGAAGCCAGCTTAGATGACATTGTGCGTCAGGTGGCTACCTATTCGAGTCAACACATATGCCTTACAGGGGGAGAACCGCTTATACACCGTGAAAAATCAGCAGCATTGATACAGCATCTAGCTGAATTGCCGCATATACAAGATATTCACATTGAGACGAACGGGGCCATTGATATTCGTCCCTTTGCCAAAATCCGCAGTGCAAACCCACTGTGGAGAGATAAGGTCCGTTTTGTCATGGACTACAAACTCCCGGACAGTGGGGAAATGGAGCGCATGATTCATGAGAATTTTGATGTGTTAGCGCGTCAAGATGAGATCAAGTTTGTGATCGGTTCAGATGAGGATTTTGAGATTGCAAGGAAAGTCATACATGAGCACCATGATCAAGGACAAGTGTTGATGAGTCCAGTGTGGGAAACGATGCCACCTAGAAAACTGGTAGAGAAAGTTCTCGAACAGGATTTAGCTTATGTCAAAGTTAATATGCAACTACACAAGGTGATCTGGGACCCAGATCAACGTGGGGTCTAAAAGAAATGATATAGAGACTAAATACGAGAGGAGAGTTAAAAGTGAAGAAAGCAGTCGTTGTATTGAGCGGGGGATTAGATAGTACGACGTGTATGGGCATCGCTCATGAACAAGGGTATGACCTGTATCCTATTACATTTCATTATGGACAAAGACATGAACGGGAAGTCCAACAGGCGGAGCAGGTTGCGTCTTATTACGAGGTGAATGACCACCGGATCGTCGATGTGAGGTTTTTAAATGATATCGGTGGAAGTGCACTCACCGATGAATCAATTGAGGTACCTGCACAAGGGGGAGATGGAGACATCCCGACCACTTATGTGCCAGCTCGTAACTTAATCTTTTTATCTCTGGCCACAGCTTACGCGGAAGTCATCGGAGCTGAAAAAATTTATATTGGGGTTAGTGCCGTAGATTATAGCGGTTACCCAGACTGCCGCCCTGAGTTCATCAATAGCATGTCAAACACAATTCGTTTGGCCACTAAGGCTGGTGCGACGGGACAACACTTATCCATTGAGACACCGTTAATTCATATGACGAAAGCTGAGACGGTAGAAACAGGTATAAGGCTTAACGTCCCCTATCATCTCACAACGTCATGCTATAAGGGTGAGGAGATCGCCTGTGGTGAATGTGATAGTTGTAGACTGCGGCTAAAGGGGTTTGAGGAAGCGGGTTTTACAGACCCTATCGCTTACCATACTCGTTAACCGAAAGACAAATCTAAAGACAGATATACCAATGAAAATAATGGTTACCCTCCCACTAGGTTCCTATTGAATGGCGAAGCATCCCTGCGTATACTTATACTTGCTATAATTTACATTCATTTACTTTTCTACCTTGAAGGTCATGTGAGTGAGCTGTGTGAAGTATAAGCATGGTACATGCCCTGCTGCAAATAACATGAAACGTATGGGAGGGTTATTATTTTGACTCATCAAATAAAAACAATGATTGTTGTTGCCATATTAACAGTTGGATTGGGATTGACAATGCCAACACAAGTAGCGGAAGCTGCACCTGAATTAAAAGAGGGAGATGTTGGGGGCTATGTATGGGACCTACAACATCGTCTGCAGCAACTCGGTCACTATCAAGAACCCTTAGACGGCAAATTTGGTCCACACAATAAAGAGGCTGTCTACCGCTTCCAGCATCAGCAAGGATTAGTGGTTGATGGTGTAACTGGATTTAGGACGTGGCAAGCGCTACGACAAGTCACATTTACAGTAGAGGAAATTGAAATGTTAGCCAAACTTGTATATGGTGAAGCGAGAGGTGAAACGTTTGAAGGTCAGGTCGCTGTCGCGGCTGTGGCTATTAACAGACTGCATGATGATCGCTTTCCAAATAACATGAGAGGCGTTATCTTTGAGCCTCGTGCTTTTACAGCAGTCGATGACGGGCAGTATTATCAAGCACCTGATAAAGAAGCCTATCGTGCTGTCTATTACGCAATAAGAGGGTGGGACCCATCAGAAGGGGCTTTATTTTACTTTAACCCTGATGTTGCCACGTCAAGTTGGATATGGTCAAGAGATCAAATTAAAACCATAGGCAAGCACATTTTTGCCGTATAAATATTTTAATTCTTAACCTTTTGTTCGATGAATCTTACCCTGCCCAATGAAGATAAATTATCTTTATTGGGCTTTTTTGTGCTTTATATGTATGCTAGGTGGCAATAGTTTGTTTATAATGGAGTATATAGCACACTTACCACATATACAATGGGGAAAAGATGTCTAGCGTCATGTTTTTCATAACATGTGGTCATGCAAAAGGGCCACCTGTAAATAGGTTTGAGTGTACATAGGATTGACATTGATCAGCTCAAATAGAGAAGGGAGATTAATATGAAAGAGCAAACACGCCAACTATTCAAGAGGTTAACTGAAGCACCAGGTGCACCTGGATTTGAACATGAAGTGAGAAATATAATGAAGGAAGAACTGTCCCCGTATGCCGATGAGATTATTCAAGATAACCTAGGTAGCGTCTTCGGAGTCAAAAGAGGGGATGATAATGGCCCGAAAGTGATGGTGGCCGGGCACATGGATGAGGTTGGGTTTATGGTAACCCAGGTCACAGAACAAGGTTTCATACGCTTTCAAACGTTAGGAGGATGGTGGAGCCAGGTTCTATTAGCCCAACGTGTGCAGATTATCACAGACAATGGTCCTGTGGAAGGGGTCGTCGGGTCTGTACCGCCACATGTCCTTACACCAGAACAACGAAAGAAGCCGACTGACATTAAAAATATGTTCATTGATATAGGGGCAGACGACCAAGAAGACGCTAAGCGTATCGGCATTCGTCCTGGACAACAAATCGTACCTGTGTGTCCATTTACCCCTTTGGCTAATGAGAAGAAAATTATGGCCAAAGCCTGGGATAACCGCTATGGATGTGGGTTAGCGATTGAATTATTACAGGCATTACAAAACGAGTCATTACCGAATGTCCTTTACTCAGGCGCACATGTACAAGAAGAAGTAGGTTTAAGAGGGGCGGCAACCTCGGCTCATATGATTCAACCGGATATTTTCTTCGCCTTAGATGCCGGGCCTGCAAATGATGCACCAGGTGTAAAGGATGGGTTCGGCAAGGTAGGGAAAGGTGCCCTTCTCAGAATCTACGATCGCTCTATGATTGCTCATAAAGAACTACGCGATTACATCCTGGATACCGCTGATACCGAGGACATCCCATATCAATTCTTCGTATCGCAAGGCGGAACGGATGCCGGGCGTGTTCATATGAGTCAAAGTGGTGTACCTTCTGCTGTCATTGGCATTTGTGCCCGTTATATACACAGTCATGCTTCTATTGCTCATGTAGACGACTACGAAGCGGCAAAGCAATTACTCATCACATTAGTGAAGAAGATGGATCGCACGACAGTAGAAACGATTAAAAAAGGATAAGATTTCGCTTGGACACAAGAGAGACTAAAAGGCTGTTGACCATTAGGAGTCAACAGCCTTTTTTATGCAACTTTTTCCATTCTGCTGCGTCAATAATGGTTGGAAGACATTCAAGGGAGAGGAGAACAAATTGGTGAATCAGAAACTTATCTTCAATAAGAATTCGTGCATAGAATTTGTGAGTCAAATGAGTAAGCTCGGGTTGGCTTTGTTACTCGTGGTGTCATTATTGCTCCCAACTTCACAAGGGCAGGCGCAAACACAAATGAATGTTTATTTGGATCAATATCCACTCATTTTTGCTGTAGAGCCCCGAATGCTTTATACAGACAGAGGTGGACATACGATGGTCCCTTTTAGAAAGCTAGCGGAATCGATAGGCGTCGATGTTCGCTGGGACCAACAGACGAGAACGATTAATGCCCAAGGGTACGAGAAAACGGTCACGTTGACAATTGGCCAGTCACAAGCTCAAGTGGATGGAGAGCAATTACAGTTAGACGTTGCTCCTATTGTAGATCAAGGACATACACTTATTCCTTTACGCTTCTTTGTAGAAGTGTTTGGCGCCACAGTGAAGTGGGATGGAGAGAATCAAACCGTATACATTCAATCGCCTCCAAGGGATATGTATACCATGGCTTTTTATGGTTTAGGATCATTTGAAAAAAGACATTATGTTCCTATGTTTAACGGGATGGCCTATACTTGGTCAAGGATCACCACTGATGGCGAGTGGATAACGTCGCGTGAACAAGATAACGAATATTTTTGGCCCCAGCCGCACCCTGATGCAAGTGCAGAGGACATTATCGCCTCTGGGCAAGGACAGGGCGGAGAAGCATATTTAATGGTCGCTGCTTTCGAACATAGGGGCGAGGTTAGTGCAATTCTAGAGGATGCTAATAATACACAAACGGCCATTGACGGTATGGTAGAGAGAAGCGTTGAAAAGGGTTTAGACGGCATCCTTATTGACTTCGAGGGCATCCAGGATACAGAAGAACAAGCCAGTCTTAAGACAGCGTACACAGCGTTTATATCGTTACTGACACAGAAGGCACAACAACATGATCTGAAAGTGGTTACAGCATTACCTCCACCTAATAATGTTTATAGTGGATATGAGTATGCTAAGGTAGCGGACATGGTTGATGCGATCTATCTCATGGCCTATGACTACAACCCGCGGGGAGACGGGCTTGACCACCGCTTACCAGAACCGATGACGATGGTCGACCAGGGCATCAAGCAAACGTTAGAACAAGTACCAGCTGAAAAGATTGTGTTAGGCATTAACGTCATCTATGAAACGCCAGAGACGACAACGCATAAGATAGGGCTTTCTAAACGTTATGACCTCAAAGGGGTTGGGTTCTGGATTCTACCAGGGATGACAGATGAACATATAGAAAAAATGAATGAAACAGTGCCACTGCACAAGTCATCATGACTTGGATAAAAAATGGCCAACTTTCTAGTACAGAGATGTGCTAGACTATGGTTAGTTTCATTTTTAAATAAAAGATCAGGGCAGGCTCAATCCATTTTATACAGGAGGAAGCATGATCCTGATCTTTTCTAAGTGAAGTAGTAAAAGGAGACAATATAAAAAACACAGTAGAACCACACACACTTTAATGGAGGACAATGATGCATATATATGTTGGTAGTTTAAATCCTACAAAAATAAAAGCAGTTGAAATGACAATAGAGCAGGTTCAGAAAACGCCAGGGGGATTATGGTCTAATAGCCAAGAGGCGTGGCACATACAGGGTGAAGATGTCTCTTCGGATGTCTCCTCTCAGCCCATGTCGGATGAGGAAACGATAGAGGGAGCGATGAACCGCTGCCGACATTTACGAAGCATGTATGCCCAAGGGATTTGTATCGGTTTAGAGGGAGGCGTTCAGGACACGAGTCAAGGACTGTTTCTTTGTAATTGGGGGGCCATGCTTGATGAGCATGATGAATGGTACCTCGCATCGGGGGCTAGAGTTCGACTACCCGACGTTGTAGCTGAGGGCATAATAAGTGGAAAAGAATTAGGGGAAGTGATTGACCTATACGCTCAGAAGACTGAAGTGAGGAAAAATGAAGGAGCGATTGGCATCCTCAGTCACGGATCGCTCGATCGCTCCAGCATGTTTGCCCAGGTTGTAGGCTTACTGATAGGCCAAAAACGTCATTACGCCGTCTCAAAGATGTAAGAAAGAGCTTGAATCGCTTGTTGCGGCGTTTGAACAACAACTTGGGCCTTGTTTGAGATTTCCTTTAAGGCATGATGTAGCTCTTCAGGGCGAATGAGGATAAGGGGCTTACCTAACGTTATAGCGGTCGAAGCATCCATGGCTGTATTCCATTGCTTATACGTCTTGCCAAAAAGGGCAATGATGACGTCAGATTTATTCATAAGGACTTGTGTACGTAAGTTATTAATTTGAGAAGCCGCTTCGTCTTTTAAAATAGGGTTAGGCTGTTGGCCTAGTATTTCCTCACCAATGTCATCGGAACGGTCATGGTTTTCCATTGGTCCTACAAAGTCTATGGGTAAATGGTGCTCTTCAGCCAGTTTTTTGACCTCACTTCTCCAGTCGTCATGAATTTGTCCAGCTAAGTATACGGTTAATTTCATATAACATTCCTCCATTTCCATTATGATTGGTTTATTAGTCCTAGACTCGTTAACATCATACCCGTCCTATCATTTTTTCAATCTTTTTGTTAAAATCCCTTCAAGAGATTTTTTTAATAAACGCTAAGGTGAGGTTGAACAGTACCAGCTGAGGGGATAGACGGGATTGTGGGGGACATACGTTGACCTTTTTCAAATTCGTTTTCCAATTTAATACAATTAGGTGTGATCACTTGCAACTTTGGCCTTATTCATGCGTTAATATTAAAGGGCTTGAGAATTTATTATAGGACGATTGACATAAACGACATTTATCTAACGAAATAATAATATAGGGTCGTCTATCTTTATCGTTGATAGTCTCGTTATATGTTAAAAAACAGGAGATGAATCATCATGAGTAAAAATAAAAAGTTTAAACCAAACTGGAAATGGATCGCTATTATTGGCGTTAGTCTAGCATTTTTGGCATGTTTAGCTGTCATTGGCTTTATGGGACTTATCCTTACACAAAATTATCACGTTGATGAATCAAAGCTAGAAAACATGCGTCAAGCGACCACGTTATACGATAGAAAAGGAGAAGAAGTCGGTAAAATATTTAGGGAAAATCGAGAATATGTTCCTTTAGAAGAAATGCCTGATCTCTTAAAAGAGGCATTTGTAGCAGTGGAAGACCGGCGTTTCTATGAGCACAGTGGGGTGGACTTCCGATCCATTGCCAGAGCTTTATACCGAGATATACTAGCTCGAAGCGCAGTGGAAGGAGGTAGTACGATTACTCAGCAGCTCGTGAAAAATGTTTTCTTATCTAGTGAGAAAAAACTGATGAGAAAGACTGAAGAGGTTTTAATTGCCGTTAACTTAGAAAAACGTTATACCAAAGATGAAATACTAGAAATGTATTTAAACTATATCTTCTTTGGTGGGCATGAAAAATATGGTAGCGCCTACGGCATTGCCGCAGCTGCGGACATGTATTTTGATAAGGAAGTCCAGGACTTAGAGTTAAGCGAAATAGCGATGCTTGCAGCGTTACCGAAGGCACCTAACTCCTATGCCCCTGTTCGTGAAGAGAATTCAGAAAGAAGTGAGCAACGTCGTCAGGTTGTCTTAAACCTGATGTATGACCAAGGCATTATTACAGCAGAACAACGTAAAGAAGCTGCCGAAGCAGAACTTGACATAGCGGAGCCAGGAGACAGTGGCAACCCTGCCTATAACACGTATATTGATATGGTCATTGATGAGGCTAAGGAGAAATACGATCTTACAGGTGAGGAAATCTTAACTGGGGGATATAAAATATATACCTCAATGGATGCCGAAGCTCAACAGAGTATGTATGACGCTTTTCGCACAGATGGCCCGCACACAGATCTGTTCCCTGAAGGGGCTAACTCAGAAGGGGTCGTACAAGGCGGTATGGTGATGCTTGATCACCAATCAGGTGCTGTTTCAGCTGTCATTGGCGGGCGAAATAATAAGCGTGGTGACATGAATAGAGCGACGGTAAATTCAGCTTTCCAAGGTAGACAACCAGGATCAGCGTTTAAACCTCTGGCTGTTTATGCACCAGCACTTGAACTTGGATGGAATCCTTATGATCTCGTTAAGGATGAACCAATGGACTTTGGCGGATATGCACCTCAAAACTATGATCATCGTTTCCACGGAGATGTGACAATGATGAAGGCCGTGGAACAATCTTACAATGTCCCTGCCGTATGGCTATTGAATGAAATTGGCATCAATATGGGGACGGAATACGTGGAAGCCTTCGGATTTGATCCAGCCGAACGTGAACTGGGAATGGCGCTCGGTGGTGGAAACGTCATGGTCAGTCCGATGCAAATGGCTAGAGCTTACGGGGCTTTCGCCAATAATGGTGTCATGATGGAACCGTATCTGATTGATAGAATCGAAGACCGTAATGGTAATGTCATCGTGAACAATGAAATGGAGTTTGAGCAAGTCATTAGTCCGCAAACGGCATGGTATATGACGCGCATGCTGAAGAATGTTGTGGATGAAGGGACAGGAAGGCGAGCACAGATGGCACACGATGTAGCGGGTAAAACGGGGACAACTCAGGACCCTAATGGTTCAGGAAATGCCCGTGATGCTTGGTTTGTCGGTTACACACCACAATATGTCACAGCGGTTTGGTTAGGAAAAGATGACGCGACACCAATCATATCAGGTGGCAGTCAGCATCCAACAAGACTATTCCACCATGTGATGTCTCAAGCATTGGATGGTCAGAGTCCGCAACAGTTTGTAAGACCTGATGGCGTAGATGAGTTAGTACCACCTGTACGATTCGAAAAAATGAGTGACTTACAAGCTATCTTATCAATGAATAACAACTTTAGTGTCACAGTGACACTAGATTTCACACCTAACAGTGATGAAAGAGTGGGGTATAAGATTTACAGGATGAACGGCGATGACCGTGAGTTACTCGCTGATTTGCGCAGAGAAGAACTTATAGAAGGCAGACAGTGGGTGGATGAGAATGTAAATATCATGAACCTGCCCGATTATCAGGTTGTCCCTTACGACCTTACAACCGGTCGAGAAGGATCACCTTCTAACGTTGCACAAGTGAGTATGAGTCGTGAAAGAGGGAATGACGACGATGATGACGAATATGATGAATGGCTAGAGGATCTTGAGGAAGAATATCTAGAAGAAGGTAAAAAAAAAAGAAAAAACGAAAAAAAAGAAGAAACTGAACTAACAGATGAAGAAAACAGAAGAAACGAAGAGCCTTCAAATGAAGATGGTGACGATGAAGATGATCAAGATGAGGAGGCGTCTCGAGAAGACGACCAAGATGTAGAAGATGACGGTGACGACGATGTAGATGATGACGATGATGCCCAAAGCGAAGATGCAGCTTAATCAGTCATATACCGCCGTGATTGTCTCACTATAAGAAACTAACCAAAAAAACAAGGTGATCTCCCAACAGGGGAGGCACCTTGTTTTTGTTATGCTCTCATTGTTTTGATGTGTGGTTTCTCGCATCTCTGCAATGAAGCAAGCATACGTTATTCGCTATTCGAGCGCCATGTACGCTCATTATCACGTCTGACGGTATAACCATGAGCGTCGAGAGCTTCTAGAAACGGGATGAGGTATTTACGTGACGTATTGAAGACAGGTCTAACGTCTGCGATCGCGAACGTTTCAGGCGTCTGCTTTTGAAGGTCAGAGACCAGTCTTTCAAAGATCGGGGTGTAAAGCACGCGATCTTCGCCTAACGAGACAACCTCTCCTCTGCGCAGTAGCAAGCGTTGTAAGTCCTCCTGTCGCTCTGCTGGCATATCTGAAGGTAATAAAGATGACCAAACGGGTACCTCGATCGGATTATTGTCCATTTGGCTTTTTACATTTTCCCATATCTCTTGATCTTTAGGTTTCAGTACAGCTGTAAACCCATGTGAAGAGACGAGCTCTTGTTTAATAGCCACTTTTTCCTCTTGTTCAGCCACCTTCAAGACCAGATTCCACTGTGCTGTCGCGAGATTGCTGAAATAACGCTTTTGTAACTGGACACGTTCTATCCCTTCTCTTAATGGGTATCTCTTATGGTACTTATCAAGTTCCTCTTGGATGCCTTGCCATATGTTTTCCCAAAATGACAAGGTTGTGAGTAAGGTTTGTTGTCCTTTGTCATCGTCCAGTTGTTTTAATCCTTTTTCCTCAGGAGACGAGATGTCTTGCTCCCAATCGCTTTGAGATACACCGAGCTGATGTGTCAGTTCACTAAGGGGTATGACGCCTGATTGTTCTAGTACATGAGCAGCACGCGCCCCGATATCCCCCTCTTTTTTCATCGCAATCTGCTCAATTGTATCCGCTCCGAACTTGTGTTTAGTCGCGTAGGGGTCAATGACGCTCCCGCCACCGATGGTTGTCATCGGAGTGGGACGCCTAAGGACGAAACGTTCTTCAAATAGTGTCGTGATTGGTTCCTTTAATTCTAGTTGAGCGTAACAGGTGTCCCCGGGTTGTAACTCATTTCGGTCAAACAATATTAATCGGCTCAGCACTTCAGCTGTTCCTATGTGTAGACGAACTTCGCTACGTTGTTTCAATTCAAAATCAAGGTCGTCTAAAATTTTTAGCTCAATATCGATGCGTTGAGTGGGTTCCACCGTGTCTTTTGTCACAAGCACATCACCACGATGGACGTCGTCAACGTGCACGTCGGATATATTAACCGCGACGCGTTGCCCAGCGTAAGCACTGTCTCTTGGCTGGTCGTGTACTTGAATATTTCTTACCTTGACGTTTTTGCCAGACGGTAATAGGTCCAACTCATCTCCCACACTGACTTTTCCTTGATACATCGTCCCCGTCACTATAGTACCGAACCCTTTCTTGGTAAAAACGCGGTCTATAGGTAGACGGGCAATACCATGAATCGGGCGAGCAGGGACGTGGGCCATGTAAGCTTCAATTTCCTGTTTTAACAGGTCTATCCCTTTACCGGATAGACTATCCACTTCGTGAATAGAAGCTTCTTGTAGAAAGGTATGAGCCGTTTCTTCTCGAACAGATTCCCTGACCAATTCTAGAAACTCTTCGTCTACCGCATCAACCTTTGTCAGAACGATAAGCCCGCGTTTGATACCCAAAAGATTTAAGATATCAATATGCTCCTTGGTTTGAGGCATGACCCCTTCATCAGCGGCAATAACAAGTAAGACCATATCGATGCCTGCGACACCGGCCACCATTTGACGAATAAATCGCTCATGTCCAGGCACGTCGACGACGCCCACATTTTTACCGTTAGATAAGGGGAAAGAAGCAAAACCTAGCTCTATTGAGATGTTACGATCCTGTTCTTCTTTTAATCGATCCGTTACTTTGCCTGTAAGGGCTTTTGTCAGTGTTGATTTACCATGATCTATATGCCCGGCTATACCTAAAGTATAATGTTGTTCCGTTATCGCTTCCTGTGTCATACAAATGACTCCTTTTCTATTCTAACGTGTTCATGATGAATCGTTCGGTCGTTTCAATGGCTTCTTTTAATGGCGCTGTTTCAGATTCAAAAGGGTGAACCGCATTGAACGTATGTTGACCATCCTTTATCTTCACCCACTGTACGTTAGGATTCGCTGCCACTAATTGTTTGGATCCATCCAGTAATCGGGGCATATCCTCAGTTCCTTGAACCAATATAACAGGACAGGTCATCGACTTAATTCTTTGGAGAATATCATATCTATCTCTATTTTTCTCCATATCCTCTAGGATCACCCGATCGAGAGGCATTTGTTGTTTCGTCCGTGCGTTTTCCACATAAGTTCGACCAAACCGACGCATCTCTTCTTTCATCTCTTTCGTTAAGAGATCAACATGAGTCACACCGTTCCAGCTTATGACACCGTTCACGGTGTCAGGGTGATCTAATGCATATAGAAGTGCAATGCCACCGCCTCTGCTGTGTCCCAAGAGGAAGATAGACGCCGTTGAAGGGGGATCGGCATGTTTAAGTGGCAGGGACTGATCACGGATGTGTGTGATCAGTGTGTCCAGGTCTTCGAGGTCTTTAGTGTATGTTTGAGTTGCGAATTTTCCCAGCTCTGAAAAAGAAGTGAGATCTGGTCCAACACCATTATGAGAGTAATTAAATGTCATAACATCAAATGCCTCCGATAAACGTTGGGCTGTATGTGGGAAAAATCCCCAGTCTTTAAACCCTTTAAACCCGTGACAGACAACAATGGTTCCATTAGAAGAACCGCGAGCAGGATAAAGGTCCCCGCGTACCACTCTATCAGTATCCAACTGTAACTCAAAAGGAATGGCCATACTCTTTTACCTCCTTCTAAATAAATGTTTATTTTGTTCACATATCTATCACGATTATGTACACAATTATAGAAACAAAATGAGATTTCAATCGTATTCTATTCTAACAAGCTTTGTACATATTTTAAAATGTTATCAATTTAAATTACCAGTCATTGGCATCGTAAAACAACGTGTTTTAACGTGATTGTCCTTACGCACTAGATTACAATGATACTATAAGTCGCACCAAAGAAATGGGGGAGCAGCATGTGGGACATCTTAATATACGTCGCCTTTATGATGTTAACAGGCACCTGCGTTTATCTCTTGCTTGAGAATCGCACACTGAAGACCCTTGTGACGATCCGGGAAGACGAGAACAAGACAACGGAAGCATTTTTAGAAACCTTACTTGAAAACATGGAAGAAGGCGTTGTTGCGTGCGATGTCGATGGCAATATTATATACCACAATCAGGCTGCGACTCCATACGTGCCACTTAATAATATACTGGACGAAAGTCAAAGGTCACATGATTTTATCGATCATTTGGGCCAGCCGTTATCCCTTGATCGCCTCCCTTTGTCACGTGCCTTAAGGGGCGAATCGATCAAAAATGTGGAGATCAAGTCGATATCCAAGAATGACGGAACGCAGTCGACATTATTAATGAATGGTAGACCCCTTAACAACATTCAAGCACAACAAGGGGGCGCAGTCATCGTCTTTCATGATATCACTGAGTTTAAAGAAGCCCAAGAAAGAATGCGCTATCTTGCATATTATGATGCTTTAACAGAGCTACCCAATCGACATTACTTCAAAGATCAAGCGATGAATGTCCTGCACAATGCAAGGAAGTTAGGAGAGCAGTGTGCCCTATTATTTATTGATATAGATCAATTTAAAACAGTGAACGATACGTTTGGACACGACGCAGGAGATCAATTATTACGCGAAGTGTCACGCCGTATGTTAGACTGTATTGGGGATGAAGGTGTCGTTACGCGTTTCGGTGGAGATGAGTTTATTATTCTACTAGATCAGACAGAAGAAATAGCAGCTACCCAACGTGCTCAGTCACTCCTTCGTGCATTTGAAGCCCCTTTTAATATCAAAAAGACAAGCATATACGTCTCTCCAAGTATTGGCATTAGCCTATACCCTAGAGATGGACGAACCCTAGAAATTTTAGTCAAGAGGGCGGACCAAGCCATGTACCAAGCAAAACGCCAAGGAAAAAATACCTACGCTGTTTATTCGGTTAATCAAAACACTTGATTTCATATGTTAAATCTTATACAATATTAATTGCTTGTCAATAAGGGAGCGGATGCGAAACTGGTGTTCGCCACGGTCTTCAAAACCGCTTGAGGGGCACGTGCTGTCCCTGGTGGGTTCGATTCCCATGCGCTCCCGCCATACATACCTCGATAAAAACAGCCCTAGAGGGGCTTTTTTTTATGGCGCATGGGATGAGAAGCCAGCACGAGGGTTCGACCGACCGCATCATCAGAGAGAGTCAACAAAGGAAGGTCGCGCGTCCCATTTGTCCGCTAGCTGAGCGGAAGCGAAGGAAGTTGGAAAAAGGAAAATGGGAGTATTCCCATGCGCTCCCGCCATACATATATCGATACATCGAAATAAACAGCCCTAAACTTCTTTGAGATATTGGTGCATTTCAATACCAAAGGAGTTTTTTTATGTTCAGATCAACTATCGTTTCTATTATTGAGTGAAATCAATCCCATTAGATGAAAACGATAAAAAAGATTATTTGTCTTAAACCCAACGAGAAATACAGATCACAGTTTTGAAGCTCATCATAGGAGCCACATCATGTAGTTAAGTTCAAGCATAGCTTCTCTTGACATATTACTACGGGATGTAGTAATATTAAACCACTACAATACGTAGTAGTAAAATCGTTATGGACACATAACGAGAAGTAAAGAGGTGTACACCCGTGAAACAAGTTCAAAAGTTTTCAGAGACGGAAATGGAACTCATGGAGGTGATTTGGGAATGTGATCCGCCTGTCACATCGACCGAATTGCTGCGTATTTTCGCTGGGCGGGGCAAGGAATGGAAAGCACAGACGATTTCCACCTTTTTATCGCGATTGGTGGACAAAGGGGCGCTGGAAGCTACAAGGCATGGCCGAACGAACAAGTATATGCCCTTGGTCTCGCCGAAAGAATATAAACTGGCCGAGACGCAACATGTATTAGACGGGTTATACCAAGGTTCGGTAAAAAACTTATTCGCAGCCTTATATGACGGCGACAAGCTTTCGGATGAAGATATTGCAGACCTGAAGCAATGGATCGCGGAAAAGTAGGTGATTGATATAGGTAAACTTTTGGAACTGTTCGTTTCCTTATCAGTTGCAGGAAGTACCATTGTAGCTTGCATGCTTCTGTTGCGGCTGATCTCACCAAGCGTCTTGTCCACGAAATGGCGATATTCAATTGGAAAAATGGCCGTAGGGTTTTATCTTTTGCCCGTGGCTTTTGTTCTGCAATGGCTTTGGCCCCTCTTCATTCCGAAGCAAACGATGATTGTCCCGTTGCCGGAATTATCTTCGAGCCAACAACAAACGCTGCCAGACATAACCACGGTGGCTATACCGGAACAGATTCTTTCTGCTGATATAGCTATCGTTTTTCTGAGCGTGTGGGCAACAGGAGCTTTCTTTTTTGCCATATGGCAGGTGTATTGTTATCGAAGGTTTAACAAGACATTACAGCAAACCCGTTCACCCGTACCGGAAAACAGCGAAGCTGCCAAGCAATTAACCTTGATGAAGAAAACTCTTGGTATACAAAGCAACGTCCAGCTCGTCTACAGCTCTGCTGTTCGGAGTCCTGTTCTTGTCGGGCTGTGGAAACCGACCATTTATCTCCCTGTAAAGCATACCGGGGATGTGGACATGGGGATGGTGATTCGTCATGAGTTGATCCATCTAAAACAGAAAGACTTGTGGATCAAGGCATTCACGTTGGGAGCCAGCGTCTTACATTGGTTTAATCCCTTTGTTTACATACTTAGAAAAGACATTCATACGTGGTGTGAGTTATCTTGTGATGAAGAAGTTGTGCAGGAAATGTCCTATACCGAGCGTAAACGCTACGGCGCAACAATCTTGAACGTGATGGAGGATACAAAGGGAATCCCTGATCGCCTTTGCGCTTCCTTATCTGGCGACGGGAAACAATTAAAAAGGAGATTGGATTTGATGCTTAATGTTAAAAAAATGAAAAAACGTACAGTAATTATGGCTGTAGCGGTAATCATTGCTTTTGGAACTATTGGGACCTCTACAGCCATTTGGGCCTCCGAAAATGTGCCTGAAGTTCAAAATGAAACATCATCAAATGACAATCAAACCTTGGAAAGTGTCGATAGCTCTGCTTTGAACAAGAACACCAAGGTAACGCATTACTATGAATACGATGCTCTGCTACCTGATGAAAAAGAATTGGTATCAGAAGAAATGGCTCTGTATTATGTCGAAAATATTGATCACTTGGTTCCTTATGAAGAGCTTACACTGGACGAACAAAATCAGGTTACTAAAGAAGACGGCATTTACACTTCAGAAGTAATTGAAAAGATCAAATAAATTTAGGGTATTAAAAAGATGGAAAGACACTTAAAAGACCTCGATTTCCATTATAGAGTGGAGAGCGAGGTCTTTTTTATTCATCCACTTAATTTGTTTACTGTACAAACTAAGTGAAGCTTGCTATACTTAACCTAAGGGTTAGAACACCTTGACACCTGCATAAAATGTAAACCCTTCCAATAATGAAACAGGAGGGATACACTTGTTTACTTATTTATTTGGGAAGAGGGGGAAAAGCATGTTTAAGTTTGTAAAAGTCGCTTTGTCGGCAAGTTTGGTGTTAAGTTTAGCATTAGCTGGAATGAATCAGGCAGGTGCTAACGAAGAGTTGAGTGCGTTAGAGGTGACACCTTTAAGCAGTGTCTATGAAGACGTTTTTAAAATCGGTGCTGCAGTAGAGCCTTACCAGCTTGAGGGCATCCATGGCGAAATGCTGAAGAAACATTACAATAGTATTGTCGCAGAAAATGAGATGAAACCAGTGTCTCTGCAACCGAGGGAAGGTGAATTCCAGTGGGAAGAGGCAGACAAGATCGTTCAATTCGCTAAGGAGAATGACATGGATCTTAGATTCCACACACTTGTTTGGCATAGTCAGGTTCCAGACTGGTTTTTCTTAGACAAAGACGGTAATGAAATGATAGAGGAAACAGACCCTAAGAAAAGGGAAAAAAATAAAAAGCTATTACTGAAACGGTTAGAGGAGCACATAAAAACAGTCGTTAAACGCTATAGAGATGAGGTAGACGCTTGGGATGTTGTTAATGAGGTTATCGATCCGTATGCTTCCAATGACAAGGGGTTAAGAGAGTCTAAGTGGTACCAAATAACGGGTACAGACTATATTGAAACCGCATTCCTAACAGCTCGAAAGTATGGGGGAGAGGATGCCAAACTTTACATTAATGATTACAACACGAATGAATCGCCGAAAAGAGATTATCTCTATGATTTAGTCAAAGAGCTTCAAGCAAAAGGGATCCCTATTGACGGTGTGGGTCATCAAACTCACATTAACATCATGTGGCCTTCAATTGAGTCTATTCTTGAATCCATACAAATGTTTGCCGACCTCGGGTTAGATAATCAAATCACAGAGCTGGACATGAGCGTGTACCCTTGGCCGCCAAGTGGAGAGTATAAGCGTACAGATGATATTCCAGAAGAAGTGCTTTTACAGCAGGCTGAGCGTTACAGTGCTTTATTCCAGGCCTTTAGGGAGAATAAGGATGTAATTAGTAACGTGACGTTTTGGGGGATTGCTGATGACCATACATGGCTAGATGACCGCATTAGAGATGTCGGCGGGAAAGATGCCCCATTCGTGTTCAGCGAAGATTTTAAGGTAAAACCGGCCTATTGGGCCATTACGGACGCTGCAGAGGAATAATGGCTTTTATGGTCACGCATATGCTTGTGAAAGCGGAGTAGAGAATGTCTACTCCGCTTCGCATTTACGCATTTGCCGGGATCAAACCTAATGAAACCCATTGTTTTCTAGAAGATCCTGTTCCTTAAAGAAATGCTCAGTGGCAAAGGCAGACATCCCAATGGCCGTTGAGTGCATGGAGAGTGTTGAGAATGTCATCGTCAAACCCTCCTGATGAAAGGGCAGCGCTTGTTTTTGGATAGCGTGTTTAATCGGTTCTTCAATCCAGTCTCTAGCAAAGGCCAAACGGTTACCCACTATCACTTGTTTAGGATTAAAAGTATTGATGAGATTGGCAATACCACAACCTAGGTAATAGCCCACGTTTTCAAAAACAGAAATAGAGTCAGCATCCTTTTGGTTGGCTAATGATAGGAGGTGCTCTAATGTGATATCCTCTGATTGTTGGCCTCTTAATCTAGCGGACTCAAGTAAAGCCTGCTCCGAGGCATACGCCTCCCAACACCCTTTTCTCCCGCAACTGCATAATTTGCCGTTTAAGTCTATCGCCATATGGCCGGCTTCACCAGAAAAACCTTTATGCCCCTTATATAGCTGGTTGTCTAAGATGAGTCCAACCCCAATACCCATACCTGCACTCACATACATCAAATGATCGTAGGACTGACCTGCCCCTGCACGCTTCTCTCCATATGCCCCTGCATTCGCCTCGTTTTCTACGATGACTGGGAGGTGAAATTCATTCTCAAGTGCCTGATTTAACTGGGTGTCTCGCCACTTTAGATTTGGGGCATAAAGAACAGAACCATCATTGCTTACGATGCCTGGAACACCGATACCGATCCCAATGACGCCATAGGGACAAGAAGGTATCCTGTTTTTTAATGTGGCGATAATGCCTTTCACCTGATCGACGACATCAGGAAATGCTGTAGTCTTTAACCATTGATGAACTTCCGAGACGACCTTGCCCTGTAGGTTGGTGAGGACCCCCAAAACATAGTTGACCCCGATGTCAATACCGATGGCATACCCCGCTTGGTCGTTAAAGAGTAAAAGAACAGGTCGCCTTCCGCCACTAGACTCACCAGGCCCCGTTTCATAGACCAGTTCAGCATCGATGAGTTCGCTTACAAGTGATGAAACAGTGGCTTTATTATATCCTAGCCGCTGAGCAATATCTGCACGGGATAGAGGGGCTTGCTCTTTAATCACGTGGAAAATATGTGCTTTATTATTTCGTTTAACAGTTTGCTGATTCCATCTCATCATAACCTCTCCAGTGTAGTAGAATATTATGTTATTCTATGAATAACAACTATTATAAACTTAATTTAAAGGGGAAACAAATGGAAGCTGATTTGGGTATTAAGGAAATCATGGTCGTCAAACAGTACTTTATTTATTTAATAGACAAACAAAGTGGAGCGGTGCTATAATCTGAGTGAAGTAACAGTACGGGACATTGAAGGAGGGGTAACGTTGTTAAGATATCTGCGTCAACGCCATACCCTTCGCCAACAAATATTAATGACATTTTTGGTCGTTATGATCCTCGTGTTGGTTATTGTTGGTATGTCAAGCTATTATCTTGTCTCTGATATGATAACGGACAATGCAGAACAACAAATTTCACAGACAGCCGTAGAAGCCAGTGGCAGGATGGACTCACTGTATCAGCAGATCAATCAACTGAGCTTACAGGTGGCCACCCATCGACAAGTCCAACGTATGCTCTTAGAAGCTGAGGAAGGTCAAACACTCCACTTTGTGGATCGGCAGCATGTCATGCAAACCATACATCGTTTACAGGTATACACCAATGGTTTAACCACATTCGAGCTGTATACTAGGAATCTCGATAAAGTAGTACCATTGGACACAGGGTCTCTGGATGAACGGTTACCTCGTTACTGGGTCGAACAAGCTGAAAAGGAAAGAGGGCGACTGGTCTGGGTGGGAAAAGATCCCCAAATGCCTTCACATTTTCTGGCTGTTAGAAGAGTGAGTTTAATAGACCGTCATTTCACAAGTGGAGGTTATTTATTGACGCAGGTGACACCAGATTACCTTCAATTTAAGGAGCCTCTGTCACCCGGGACGGAGATGATCCTTGTCGATCAGTCACGGGATGTTATGATGGCAACAACAGAAGTTGATTCGGTTATGGTGGGTGCTATTCTAGACCATCAATCCTCATCTCTGAGAAAACTTGAAAACGGTTACATTGCCGTAAAGCATACCTCAGATATAACGGGGTGGACCGTTATCATTCTGACACCAAGGGATACTTTGACCGAAGGTGTCCGTGTTATTCGTGACGTCATTATGGTGTCAGCCGTATTAGGATTCTTTATATTTGCCATTCTTTCTTACTTCCTATCAGCCCTAATCACAAAGCCTATCCGGAGATTAATTGAGGCGATGAAAAAGGGGCAAGGGGGTCACCTCTCTACCAACAATGAACATGCGGCTACGGTCGAAATCAACGAACTAAACTTGACTTACAACAACATGGTTGAGGAGATTAACCATCTTATACAAGTTGTTTATGAAAAGGAACTTATACGTAGTAAAACCGAATTAAAAGCTTTGCAATCGCAAATTCACCCGCATTTCCTGTTTAATACATTAAATGCACTTTACTGGGCATTAGAAGAACATGGAGAGGAAGCTTTAGCTGAGTATGTTGTTGCCATGTCAGAACTATTTCGCTATACAATGGGAAACGATGAATGGGTAGAGCTCGATCAGGAGCTTCAACACATCGCACAATACTTACAACTAATGGAATTAAGGTTAGGTGACCGTTTTGAGTGGGAACTGAAGGTCCCCGAAGGATACTCAACGGTTAAGATACCTAAGCTTCTTATTCAGCCTCTCGTCGAAAATGCGTTAGTACACGGAATACGTGAGAATATGGGGAATGGTAAAGTCTCCATTATTGTAGCACACGTCCCTAGCCTTAATGCGCTTAGCATAAGGATCATAGATAATGGTGTCGGGATGGAAGATCACCAACAACAAAAAATGAAAAAAGCAATAGAACAGGGACGCTCTGTATCAACCAAAGGGAATGGTATGGCCATCGTTAATGTACATAAAAGGTTACAGCTATATTATGGCAACCATCGCTCTGTAGGTGTTGATATTTCAAGTAAACCGGGGCAAGGCACTTGCTGTGAGATAAACATTCCATTAAGCAGGGGGGAGTACGATGAAAAAGAACATCCTTATCGTTGACGATGAGCCTACGACACGCCAAGGGTTGAGGAAGACAATCGATGTTTGGGCGGAAGGGCGATTGCATATATGGAGTGCAGAGAATGCCATTGACGCGCTGACGATACTGGAGGAAAAAGAGGTTCATGTGCTGATTACCGATATCTCAATGCCCAAGTTCAGCGGTTTAGATTTGCTTGAAAAGATTAATCAGCAAAAGCGGCAACCAGTGGTCCTTATCATTTCGGCTTACTCCGAATTTGAGTACGCTCAAAAGGCGATTGAGTACGGTGTTACCAAATATCTCTTAAAGCCTTTGAATAAACGAAAACTGATTCAGGCGGTAGAGCAGGCTTTAGAAGCTGGTTCTCAACGCGCGAAAGTAGATCAATTAGAAAAAGTGGTGGACCGTCGATTAGTCGATTTCGATGTAGAGGCATCCTCTGATCATGACTGTATTCGTAAAGCAACGGATTATATTCATGAGCATATTGAAGACGCTTTGAGCTTGAAAAGGGTGGCCCGTCATGTTCACCTCAATCCCAATTACTTTAGTGTGCTGTTCAAAGAACAGACCCAAATGACGTTTAGTGAATATGTGGCCCGAAGTCGTTTACAAGTGGCTAAACATTTACTCCTCACAACAGATTTAACAATTGAAGACGTTTCAGAACGTGTGGGTTATAAGACGGCGAAATATTTTGTCAAAATTTTTAAAGATTACGAGGGGATGACCCCGGGTCGGTTCAGGAAAATATAACCTTCGTAACGTGGGCAAGACGTGTTGAAGATGTGGTCAAGAAAATGAAAATCTCACTGATGTAGAGAGTCAGATCTTAAAATATGAGAATTTTAGCTAAATTTAGTCACCTTACCTGTTTATAGCCCCGGTGCTAGAATAAAAACAACGGCTTATATAGCCTATCTAGTATGAAAAAGGGGGATGCGATTTGGTCAATTGGAAAGCGTTATCATTAGGACTCACAGTGCTGGTGTTTATGGGCATAACAGGATGCTCGGGTGCTGACCAAACGGGTACGGAGGGGACATCAGAAGAGATCAAAACGATCACATTCATGCATCTCTGGCCAGCAGGTAGCTCGAGACAGCATCATATGATTGTCAGCGACATTATTGAGGAGTATGAAGAAGCCCACCCAGATGTCAGGATTGAGACTGAGGTATTAGGCAATGAACAGTATAAAGAAAAGCTTAAGGTCTTATCGGCCTCCAATGAACTTCCTGATATCGGTATGACTTGGGCTGCAGGTTTTATGGACCCTTATGTTAAGGGGAATATGTTTGCCCCACTAGATGATGTCTTAGACAGTGGACTAGCAGACTCATTTATAGCTGGTACGACAGAAGCTTATGCTGTGGATCAAGTCACTTATGGATTGCCCTTAGAGTTGAATATTGCGCCTATCTATTACAATCAAGAGATATTTAATACGTATGAGCTAGAGGTGCCAACAACGTATGAAGCATTTAAAACCGTAGTTCGTACACTTGCCGATCATGGCGTGACACCGATCACGTTAGGCAATAGGGATCGGTGGACAGGTTCAATGTGGTATATGTATCTCGCTGATCGTTTTGGTGGACCGGAAACCATAACCAATGCGATTAATCGTACCGGTTCCTTCGAAGATCCTGCTCTCATCCAAGCGGCAGAGGAAATTCAAGCATTGGTTGACATGGACGCTTTTGTCAGGGGATTTAACGGATTGTCCAACGATGAGGCTAAGGCGCCATTTATGAATGGACAGGCGGGGATGTACTTAATGGGAACGTGGGAACTGCCAAACTATACAACGAATGAGGATGTACCCCAGGATTTTAAAGACGCAATAGACTTCTTTAAGTTTCCTACCGTTCAAGACGGAGAAGGTGACATTAATAGCTTTGTTGGCGGACC
This sequence comes from Caldalkalibacillus salinus, assembly GCF_016745835.1. Taxonomy (NCBI): domain Bacteria; kingdom Bacillati; phylum Bacillota; class Bacilli; order Caryophanales; family Bacillaceae; genus Caldalkalibacillus; species Caldalkalibacillus salinus. The sequence continues at coordinate 157,628 of NZ_JAERVL010000004.1, forward strand.
TGGTGTGGGGTTGTTTGTCGCAGAGGAATCTGAGGTAAAAGATGAAGCGAAAGCGTTTGTCGAATATTTTGTCCAACGGTGGGGAGAGCGCTCTGTTACGGACGCTGGTGTGATACCCGCCACTATCGTGGATACGGAAACGGTTGATCTTCCACAGCTCTATATTGATGTCCTAGACGAACTAGGCTCGGCAAGTCATATTACGTTATATGCCGACGTACAAATGAGTGCTTCCGTTGCACAAGAACACCTGAATTTAATTCAATCTCTATTCGGACAAGAAATAACACCGGAGGAGTTTGCTCAACAGCACGAGCAAGCCCTTGAGGACGAAAACGAATAAACGACCTCAGTTTCAAATGTTAAAAGTAAATAGGGTGTCGGGCAATCTAGTATAGTCACCTAGTATGTCTTAAAACACACCTCGTATAAGGTTAAATAGTTGATTTGAACAAACAGAAGAAGGGGACGAACGCCAATGGAAAAAGTCATGTCAAATAAGTTTATTATTGCGCTGTATATACTCCCCGCCCTGTTGCTAGTGCTGACACTGATTTATGTCCCGATCGCCTTAACGGGTTACTATGGGCTAATGGAATGGGACGGCATCGGTGACATGTCTTTTGTTGGATTAGAGAACTACATGGCGTTGTTACAGGATAAGAACTTCTGGAATAGCGCCTCCCATTCTTTTTTACTCGCTCTTTTTTCAACACTCAGTTTAGCAGGCTACCTTGTAATCGCACTCATCTTAGCAAGTAAAATCAAAGGTGCTCATTTTCTAAGAAAAATTTACCTCATCCCTATGCTACTCTCTTCCGTCGCGATTGCTCAGCTGTGGCTGAAAATCTATCATCCATCCAATGGTGTTGTGAACAGCTTACTATCGTCAATCGGGATACAAAATCCACCGGCTTGGCTCGCAGAACCACAGCTCGTATTGTACGCCATATTTGTTCCTATCCTGTGGCAGTACGCTGGTTTTTATATTCTGATTTACTACGCTGCTCTGAAAAACATCCCCTCCTCATTTATCGAGGCGGCAAAGATCGATGGTGCTAACCCTTTACAGATAGCGTACAAGATAAAGCTTCCGCTTATTTCCGGCGTCATCAAGGTTACTATCGTACTGGCTATTGTGGGTTCTTTGAAGTATTTTGACCTCATTTATGTCATGACGGGCGGGGGACCAAACGGTGCGAGTGAGGTCATGGCTTCATATATGTATCAAAAAGCGTTCGGGAGTTATGAGTTTGGTTACGGTAGTGCGGTCGGTTTTTATTTGCTATTGATTTGCCTCTTCGTGACTTGGCTAATACGTAAGCTTACGGTGACCAGAGAAGATGTGCAGTACTAAAAGGGAAGGAGGAATGAATAATGAATGTTGGAACTGATCAACGAACCACACATAGTCCCATATCATCTCAATTTCAATCTCGTAAGCGTTTATCAGAACGTATCGGCTACGCCTGTCTCTATGTCATTTTAGGAGCACTGGCCTTTTTACAGCTGTATCCGTTGGTGTGGTTATTCTTCTTCTCTCTTAAGGATAATCAGGAAGTCTTTAATCAATCCCCATTCTCCTTACCCTTAGACCCTAAGTGGGAAAATTATGCGAGAGTATGGACAGAAGGAAATATAGCCCTATATTTCTTTAATAGTGTGTGGATCACAGTGATATCCGTCATGTTGACCGTGTTTCTAGCGAGCACTGTGACCTTCGCTATTACACGTATGCGTTGGAAATGGAGTCGATTCGTCTTAGGTTTGTTTATGGTGGGATTGATGATTCCCGTTCACTCAACATTGATACCTTTGTTCAGCTTTTACTTGAAAATCGGCCTCATCGATCATCCTTTATCCGTTATTTTGACCTATACGGCTTTTAATCTTCCATTGACAATCATGATCTTACTGGGCTTCTACGCGACATTACCTCGGGAAGTAGAAGAAGCGGCCGTGATGGATGGATGTTCTGTGCACCGTATTTTTTTTCAGGTCACACTTCCGATGTCCTTACCCGTGATTTCAACAACCGTGATTATAAACATGATCTACAACTGGAATGAATTTGTTTTCATTAATACCTTTATTAGTTCTGATCGTTATAAAACGCTCACGCTTGGTATACAAAATTTTGTCGGTCAGTACATGACCGAATGGGGAGCAATAGGGGCGACACTCATGATCAGTATTATTCCTATTCTGATCGCCTTTCTTTTATTGAGTGATCGTATTGTCGAAGGTATTACGGCCGGTTCAGTTAAAGGCTAATGATGATGCTAGAATGCGTTTCGCTCATTGCGGCTATGGGGATATTTACGATTAAAACATGTCACACGACACATGGACACTAGAGGGAGGGCTATGAATGAAAAATATTTTCTTTAATGCACATCATGCCCCTATCGGAGCCTACGCGAGCTTTACACTTGGGTTTCCGGGTAGTGGCGGCGGTCTTGACCTAGAGTTGGGACGCTCACCGCGTAAAAGTGTTTTTATTGGTGTAGAGTCAGCCGAGAAGCAGGGACACTATGACGCTTTACCTTTTTTTGATGCGGGGGATGATGAAAGTAAACGCTACGACATTGAGAATCCAGATCCAGAGCCTGATAAACCCAAAATCGTTCGACCATTTACCGAGGAAGAAGTACACAGAGACTTTCAACTTGGCTCCGATACGTGGAAGGCGGGGGACTTGACCTTTACCCTTTATTCACAGGTCTCCTCAGTCCCAGATCCTTCAATGGCAGAAGATGAAGAAATGAAACTCACACTGTTACCAGCTATAACGGCCGAACTGACGATTGATAACACGGAAGGACAGCACCATCGTCGGGCATTTTTCGGCTATGAAGGAAGTGATCCTTATAGTGCCATGCGTCGCTTAGACGACACTTGTCCCGGTCTAGCCGGAATCGGTCAAGGCCGAATGACGGCAATTGTGTCTGCGGATGCAGATGTAAGGTCAGCGATGCACTTTAGTTTAGAGAATATTTTAACCACCCCCTTAGAGGAGAACTGGACATTTGGTTTGGGACCCGTCGGGGCTCTCATCATGGACGTACCGCCCGGGGAAAAAAGAACGTATCAGTTTGCAGTGTGTTTTTATCGCCAAGGTTACGTGACAACGGGTTTAGATGCCACGTATTACTACACCCGATTTTTTAAAGACATAGAAGAGGTTGCGAAGTACGCTTTATCACACTATCAAGACCTCTTGACACGCAGTGGCGAGGCTAACCAACTTGTTACAGATGCAAAACACTTAAACTCTGATCAACGGTTTATGCTCGCCCATAGTATACGGAGTTATTATGGCTGTACCCAACTACTCGACCTTGACGGGGAGCCTTTTTGGGTCGTCAATGAAGGCGAATACCGCATGATGAATACGTTTGATCTGACGGTTGACCAACTCTTCTATGAGCTTCATATGAATCCATGGACTGTTAAGAATGAATTAGAGATGTTTGTTCAGAGATATAGTTATGAGGATAAGGTCCGCTTTCCTGATGAGGATAAAACATACCCAGGGGGCATCAGTTTTACTCATGATATGGGTGTGGCCAATATGATATCCCGACCCCATTTCTCTTCATATGAGCTGTACGGTTTAGATGGATGTTTTTCCCATATGACTCACGAACAACTCGTGAATTGGATTCTGACGGCGAGTGTGTACGTCGAACAAACGGGGGACAAAGAGTGGTTGGCGAAGCGTTTGGACATCTTTGAGCGTTGTTTTGAGAGTATGCTAAACCGAGACCATCCACACCCTGACAAACGGAACGGTATAATGGGATTAGATTCAACGAGAGTGATGGGCGGCGCTGAAATCACAACATACGATAGCCTTGATGAGTCATTAGGGCAAGCGAGGAACAATATTTACTTGGCGGGAAAATGTTGGGCCTCATACGTTGCTTTAGAGAAAATATTCACGGACCAGGGGAAAAAGCACTTAGCTCAACAAGCTGGAGAACAAGCGGAACGCTGTGCAGCCACCATCGTTGACGCCGTTACCCGTGAAGGTTATATTCCAGCCGTTTTAGAAAATAACAATGACTCTAAAATCATTCCAGCTATAGAAGGTCTCGTTTTTCCTTACTTCACCAATTGTACAGAAGCGTTAGATCCTCAAGGCCGTTTTGGCGCTTATATCCAAGCGCTGAATAAACACTTCAATACCGTTTTAGTAGAGGGCTTGTGCTTGTTTGAAGACGGAGGATGGAAGTTATCCTCTACGAGTCAAAACTCTTGGTTGAGTAAAATTTACTTATGCCAATTTATAGCGCGACAGATTCTTGGAGTAGAGTGGGATGAAAAGGGTGAAAAAGCCGATGCCGCACATGTGTCCTGGTTAACGCATCCAACGCTCTCTATTTGGAGCTGGAGCGATCAGATCATCGCAGGGGAGATTAGCGGTAGTAAGTACTATCCCCGTGGGGTGACCAGCGTGCTCTGGTTATTGGAAAACCAGACTGAACGCTCACTTGTGCAGGGGAAAGGTAAGGCTGATGTCCGAATTTAGTCCAAGCAGTTTATGCCTTAAAGCGTTTAATGATTTAAAGCCGAGCATCCTATTATAAAAAAACAAACCAGATAAAAGACCTATTCTAGAAAAAAGACCTATTCCTTTGCTGTAAAGTGGAATAGGTCTTTAATCGTTAAGGTACCTGTTTTTAAGCTTCAAGTATAATTCGATTTCATTCATAAGGTGAAAAAGCTCCGCACGGGATTCAAACTCCGCTCTCGTGGCAGGGAGGGGGAGTGCTTTCATCATCGCTCGTTTTTGTTCTAGTCTGTTTAACATTGCGTCGGCATTGTTTTCAGAGGTCACTTCTGCACTCATATCGTACATAAATGAAGCAAATAGGTCTCTTTGGGGAATATCACCCTTGATCTGTGCAATGATCGGTAACATACGTTTTAGTATTTCGAATTGCTTGTCCCGCATATTGAAGTATGGCACGTATTCGTGTTCCTTGCGTAAAAACGTATTTTCCACATCCTGTAACGTCAAGGCTTGAGCTTCCTCTAATAGCGCCTCTAATTCTAACAACTCCTTACCGTTCCAATCGTGATCTGCTCTTTCTAAAGAAACAGCGTATTCGTATAGAATCACCTTGATCTTACCTTCAATTGCTTCCTGATAGTGTATCAGTTTATGCTCTAGGCTAGGAATATACACATTTAATAACAAGGCCATGCCGATACCAATCAGAATGATAGCGAGCTCATTACTGAATAGAGCTAAGCTGAAATCTCCATAAGCAAAAATGTGTAATACAATCACCGTGCTAGTAATAAATCCGTTTTGTAATCTAAATTGTACCAACAAAGGAATGAAACCTAAGATATACAAGGCGAATACGGCGGGGTGATAACCGAACAACTCAAACATCAGGCCACTGACCAACATCCCCATTATGCAGGCAATGATGCGGTCAATAGATACCCTGATAGAGCGCAATTTGGTACGTTCAATACATAAAATGGTGATAATGCCAGCTGATGTGGCATTGTCGAGGTTCAATATGACCGCCATCCATATGGCCACACCAGCACCAAGTGCTGTCTTTAACGTTCTAATGCCGATTTTCATTGTCTTGCTCCTTTACGTATCCCACACAAGGTGATGTATCTCATCCCGTTTGATATGATTAGCTTTTATGGTAACCAAGTCAGGCTTTGTCCTATACGGGCATGTGATGATGATTGAAAAAGGCGAATCAGCATAGACACTGATTCGCCTTTTCGTATATTTAAGAGAAAAGTCACTACCTTCCTCCTGTATGCCGCGGTAATAAACTGTGTTACTTTTAAAACCTTAAATAACGAAAGCCCTACCTCTCTTTCATCCTTACGGCTCCTAGGCCGCGCCAGTAAAATAAGGTGTGTGCAAAATTAGCACAGTTGCCAGCTTCATTTTACTTCACACTTTTCAAGTTTGAGTTAGGTTAGGATCTTGGGGCTAAAAAGATCTTCTTAGAAGTATAAAAAAACCTGAAGAAAAACCGAAGAAAATGGTTTGATATGCGTCTATTAGTGGGATATTAATAGACACATTTAAGAATTATACACTGTTTGTGTAAAATAAGCAAACATAGATGTCCAATTAATTGAATAATAATGCTTGCATTCATTGAATAGGAAAGATACTATAGGGGGCAGCTGTTTTTAAACATCAAGATATAGAAGGGGAGAGATGATGGAAGAACAATCAATACTCTCACTGATGATAGTGGTCACCATTGCTTTTATGGTGCCGATCCTTTTACACCGTCTAAAGTTAGATTTCATTCCCGTTGTCGTAGCAGAGATTATCGCAGGAATTATTATTGGTAAAAGCGGCTTCAATATCATCTCTGAAGACCCATGGCTCGATTTACTTTCATTACTTGGACTCATCTTTCTGATGTTTTTAAGTGGGGTTGAGATTGATTTCCGTGCCCTACGTTCGTCTGGAGGTAACGGAAAACAGGATAAAAATAAAGCCTACAATCCCTTTGTCGCAAGTACAGCTGTCTTCATTGGGATATTCATTTTAGGGTTCGTGTTATCCTTGGGACTGCAAGCCTTTGGATTAATTGATAATCCATTTTTGATGACACTGATCATTTCAACTATTTCGTTAGGTGTTGTCCTACCTGTACTGAAGGAACGTAAACTGACAGAAACGGCTTACGGGCAAACGATATTGCTCATTGCCATTATTTCTGACGTTGCCACGATGGTACTACTTGCAGGCTATATCATGTACGTGGATCAGAACACGATGAAGCTATTCTTCATCATTTTACTGTTTATACTCGTGTTTGTTAGCTATAGATTTATTTTATATTACTTCAAGTTTAAAATTTTTGAACACCTTTCTAGTGGCACTGTGCAACTAGGAACAAGAGGTGTTTTTGCACTGATACTCGTCTTTGTCGTCGTATCAGAATCGATGGGGGTCAAAAGCATACTCGGGGCCTTCTTGGCAGGTGTCATCGTCTCACTCTTGGCACCTAGTAAGGGCTTCATGCGACAGCTTGACTCCTTTGGATACGGTTTTTTTATACCCATCTTCTTCGTCATGGTTGGGGTCGAGATTGATCTGTGGTCACTATTTGCAGACGCTAGTATGTTTGTGCTGATACCCGTTCTATTTGTTATGCTGTACGTGTCTAAAATGATACCGATCCTTTACTTGCGTAAGTGGTTTTCATTCCATGAAACCATAGGGGCAGGGGTGCTACTCACATCCACTCTTAGCTTAGTGGTTGCCGCTGCTGCCATCGCCTTAGAAATGGGTCTCATTAGTGAGAATATGAACGGTGCACTTGTCCTTGTCGCTGTGATGACCTGTTTACTATCCCCAGTTGTCTTTAATCGCTGGGTGCCTAAAACGGAAGAAAAACCAACCCGTGTCACAATTATTGGAGCTAATAAACTGACGCTACCGGTGTCCATTGATTTCGAACAGGATGGCTATGATGTCAAACTGTTTGGTCGGGCACAAAGTAAAGTGGCATTAACCGTAACGGCAGAGCAAGTTGACTTCCCGTTAATTGAGCTTGATAGTATTACGGAACAGAAGCTGGAAGAGTATGATGCGTTTGACACAGACTTTCTTATTCTAGGCACGAGCTATGATGAATTGAATATTCAATTGGCTCACTATGCACGCGAGAAAGGGATTAAGAACATTATTATTCATGTAGAGGAGCCTAAGCATCATGCAGCCTTGACCAAGGAAGGTTACACAGTCTTCTCTACTCTGTTTGCTTCGCGGACGTTGTTAAAAACATTGGTCTTACAACCAAAAGTTGGCCGGCTAACGTCACAGCATCATAACTGGGTCAGAGAGATTGTGGTGACCAACATGAACTACAACGACTTACCTATACGCCGCTTGCCTTTTGTGGGAGATGCTTTAATTTTATATATTATACGGGATGAAACGTACCTGGTTCCAGACGGTGACACACCTTTGAAAGTTGGGGATCGATTACTCATTAGTGGACAGAAAGACAATGTGAAAAGAATGAGGAAAGAGTTAGAAGCTTAAATCTGTGTGTGACGGCTTTTGTTACACCAGTGTATCAACGCTAAAAGAAGCGGCCTAGGGTTAGTAGGTCGCTTCTTTTTTCTTTACTCATCAACTGTTCGGTCAATGTGTCATTCTTGAACGGGGGGTAACTCCCCTTTGCGGATGTCCTCCTCCGTTGCTGCAATCTCTCATTCGTCATGCTCCATCATCAGGGCTATGGTAGGTTCCATTTCAATTATCAGAACCAGTACTGATATCCACCTGAATAGGGCGCGTTATACCTACACAACCTAAGCGTAAATATAGACGACCTTTAAAGGAGGAAGTAGATTGGGAGATCACAACAAAGCTGAGCGCCCTCAGTTGGACCGTCCCCGTAAGTTGGGTGGAGATTATGAAGGCTGGGACGGTAATTTAGAAGAAAATAACGGAGACCTAGACACCAGCCCATGGCTATTTCTAAGCTTAAGTGCACTTACAGTCCTAGCTATTTTCATCTCTGTGTTTGTTTTTCTCTACATGATTCAACCTCGTCTTGAGGGGATCCATCCTTACATGTACAGTACTGTGAAATGGGCTTTTGTCCTTCTCAGCGTAACTGTCATTGGCGGTTATATGTGCATCATGCTCACGGTACAGACCGAAAAACCGTTCGCCTTTTTTCTCAAACGTAAAGAAGTGGCCAATAATCCATTGGTTCCAGTCACTTTTATGATCGGGAAACGGTTGGGTTTTTCTAAGGATCGCTTGAAAAATTCTTTACTAAAGATATCCAATGCAGTCAACCGTTCTTTATATCCCAAGGTCCACCCAGATGATTTATTAATTCTTGTACCTAGATGCTTGTCACAAATCATGCGCAAAGAATTAAAGGACCTCACAGAACGCTATGGTGTTAAGTTTCATACGGCGAGTGGAGGAAATAAAGCAAGGGAACTGTTGGTGACTGAACAACCGAGAGCGGTTATCGGTGTGGCTTGTGAACGTGATTTATTTTCGGGGATGCAGGATGTGGATGGACAAATGCCAGTGCTGACCATTGCAAATAAGAGACCGGACGGCCCATGCTTTAATACCTATATTAATCTACAAGAGATGGAAGAGGCTATTAGCTTCTTTTTAGGGCATGAACAAACGGTACCGGACCACTTAAAAAGCTTGGAGCCATCATAGGCCCAAGCTTTTGTGTGCATTTTGTGCCCATATTGACTGACACTCTCAAATGACCTACTCAGATCACTCCCAAGGCTTTCTGATAGTCAGGAAGTCTGCAAGTAGACGACTCTCTTCTCGACGTTGTTTACGTATCTCTGCTCGTTGGGGAGCCGTTTCATGTAACTTCTTTTCTTCTTCCGTCTCAGGGACCACCTTGGGAACCGGAATGGTCTTTTTATTTTCATCAAGGGCAACAAAGGTCAAAAATGACGTCGCAGCAATTTGACGTTCCGCTGTGATGAGATTTTCTGCTATGACCTTCACAAAAACCTCCATGGAACTTTTTCCTGTATAGGTCACGAAAGATTCGAGACAGACGGAGTCGGTCGGTTTGATCGGATGAAGGAAGTCTACAGAATCCATGGATGCGGTGACCACCTGCTGCCGGCAGTGTCTCATCGCCGATATAGACGCAATATCGTCTATGTAGGACATTAATTTCCCTCCGAATAACGTGTCATGATTATTCGTATCGTTTGGAAATACATGACTTGTCTTCACACATCTTGACTCTTTGCATGTTTTACTCTCCACTATTTGACGCTCCTTTTCCATATGAAACTGGTATTGTATCTCTAGTGTTTCTCTATCCTCTGTGATTTAATATATCTCACTTAAGCATAGGCATCCATTAAAAATTTTCTTTGGTTTGTGAGACTTATTATAGACATAAAAAAAGAGGATGTGCAAATGGTTCGCTTAAAATACTATTGATTTAAAAGTTTGAGACTGATAAGATAAATATACGCTCTATAATACAATATTTAGTTTTTATTTAGTTAAAAAACACTATATATAGTTCGGTGTCAAGGTGTCCATGCTCGGACTTAAAAGGGAATTTGGTGTAAAACCAAAGCTGCCCCCGCAACTGTGAGTGCTGACGATTGGGTATGACCACTGTATGTATGAGGTATATCGCCCTATATACGGGAAGGCCCCAAAAAGGATGACGCACAAGTCAGGAGACCTGCCTTAACACGAAAGTTTTCTGTTCTTCGGGGATGGAGAGTTGAAAACGACACACCTATTTCATACAAAGTAACGGTGACAACCCTGCGACGCTCTAGTCAGTAGAACGAGTCAGCTCTCTTCGTATGTTGGGTATTCTATTGTGTCGTTTTGTGAACATACTCTCATCCCAGGACGGGGATGAGTTTTTTTATTTCCCACAGTTTTTGAAACGATTGGGCGCATAAAGAGGACTTATATAACAAAACTTGGCCCTATACAAGTGCCCAAGTGATATAAAAGGAGGAGATGTCAGTGACCCTTACATACGCCAAAGAGAGCTTGATACCTGAAGCCTTACAAACATTTATTGCCTTTAGTTGTCAGTCACTCACCCAAGAACACATAGAGCGAATTTGCACAGATATCCAGAAAGAGTGTGCGGGTAACCTGTCCACAACGGAGGCGATGGCAGCGATCACTCAAAGCACGCTTGAAAAAACATCTGTCGAGGAACCATTCTGGCAATACGTGGCTGCCAGAATGCTAAGGTATCAATTGTATCTTGAGGCAAGTCACCAACGTGGTTACGAGTTAGAGAAAGAGGCCGATAAGATATCGGGCTATGGTTCACTCGTATCTTTAGTCGAACATTTAGTGGGCGAAGGCAGATACGGGCGTTACCTCATGGACTATTACACGAGGGAGGAAATAGCCGAACTCGAAAGGAGTATCAAACCTGAGAGAGATGATTTATTCAACTACGTAGGGCTAAAATTACTAGCTGATCGTTATCTGACAAAAAACAAGCAGGATAAGGTAGAGGAACTGCCACAGGAACGGTTCATGACGGTTGCCATGCACTTAGCTATGAAGGAAAACGATAAAGTCTACTATGCCCAACAATTTTATGAGGTATTATCCCAACATGAAGTGATGGTAGCTACACCGACTTTGAATAACGCAGCTAAACCGTTCCACCAGTTATCCAGTTGCTTTATTGACACAGTAGACGATAATTTGTGGAGCATTTATCAAACGGACCAATCCTTTGCCCAGGTGAGCAAACATGGAGGCGGACAAGGCATCTATGTGGGCAAAATCCGAGCGAGGGGTTCATCTATTAGAGGCCATGATAATAAGAGTGGGGGTGTCATCCCTTGGATTAAAAACTACAATAACACCGCATTGGCGGTCGATCAGCTCGGTGTGAGAAAAGGGGCAGCGGCTATCTATCTAGACGTTTGGCATGCTGATATACTAGACTTTCTCAATATTAAGACCAATAACGGAGATGACCGTTTAAAGGCCCATGATATTTTTCCAGGGGTTTGCATTCCAGATTGTTTCATGGAAGCGGTGGAACAACGAGAGGATTGGTATTTATTCGATCCTCATGAGATACGTGAGGTCATGGGCTTCTCTTTAGAGGATTTTTATGACGATGAAGAGGATAAAGCCTTCTCTGAGCGTTATGCCGCATGTGTTAAAAACCCAGATTTGAAGAAGAAAAAGGTTCCTGCCATTGACATTATGAAAAAAATCATGTCTAGCGCATTTGAAACAGGAACGCCATTCGTCTTTTACAGAGATACAGTCAACAAGGCTAATCCCAATAAACACCAAGGGATGATCTATAGCAGTAATTTATGTACAGAAATTATGCAGAATATGAGTCCGACTGAGTTGATTTCTGAAGAATTAGAGGACGGTGTCATCGTGACTAAAACGAAGCCTGGAGATTTTGTCGTTTGTAATCTGTCCTCGATTAACTTAGGAAAAATGAAAACGAAGGAAGACCTGGCACGTGTGATCCCCATTCAAGTGAGGATGCTAGATAACGTAATTGACTTGAACTTCTATCCTCTTAAGCAGGCAGAGAAAACGAACCAACGTTACCGAGCGATCGGTTTAGGTATCATGGGCTATCATCATTTTCTCGTGAACCATGAAGTGACATGGGAGTCCGAAGCGCATATGGCCTTGATAGACGAATGGTTGGAAGAAGTGGCTTATCAAACCATAGACGCCTCTATGTCACTAGCCAAAGAGAAAGGAAGCTACCCGCTGTTTGAAGGATCTGAATGGCAGGACGGCACGTACTTTGAGCGTCGACAGTACCACTCTCAACGCTGGCAGGATCTCAAAGAAAAGGTACAGCAACATGGTGTCCGAAATGCCTGGCTGATGGCGACGGCACCTACGAGCTCAATCTCGCTTATCACTGGAACAACGGCGGGTATCGATCCTATTTATCGAAAGTTTTTTATGGAGGAGAAGAGAGGCGCGTTCATTCCCCAAACCGCACCAGATTTGACAGAGCAGAACCAATGGTATTACAAAGAAGCGCATCATATTGACCAGCAATGGAGCATTAAGGCCGCTGGGGTACGCCAAAGACATATCGATCAAGCACAAAGCTTTAACATCTATATTACACCAGATATTAAGGCCAAGGCTTTCTTAGAGCTTTACGTACAAGCATGGAAACAACAAATGAAAACCATCTATTATGTTCGTAGTTTAAGCACTGAGATAGAAGAGTGCGTCTCTTGTGCCACGTAAAAATTGCGTCACATAAAGAAAAAAATAATAACACCAAAGACATAGACTCATAGCAATGAGGGAAGGAGAAACAAAAATGGAACTATCGAAGAAAAAGTTATTTAACGAACATGGAGAACGTGACTGGGGAAAGAGGAGAATGATCGGGGGAAATACGACCAATCTTATTGAGTTGAATAACGTTAAATATGAGTGGGCGTATAAAATGTATCGTGCCATGATGAATAATTTTTGGATACCAGAGGAAATTCCGCTCGCGCAAGACGCGAAGGATTATGAAACACTCACAGAAGCAGAGCGGACAAGCTACGATAAAATTCTGAGCTTCCTTATATTCTTAGATTCTCTACAAACGGCTAATCTACCGAATATAAATGAGTACATTACAGCACCTGAAGTCAATCTATGCTTAACGGTACACACGTTTCAGGAGGCGGTTCACTCCCAGAGTTACGGGTATATTTTAGATAGCGTGTGTCGCCCTGAAGTGAGAGAGAAAATTTACAACGAATGGCGTGAAGATGAGCATCTCCTCAATCGTAATCGTTTCATCACAGATTTATATGAACAGTTTATCGCAGAACCCTCCGATCGGAACCTAGTGAAAACGGTCATGGCCAATTATATCTTAGAAGGTATTTATTTCTATAGCGGTTTTTCATTCTTCTACGCCTTAGCTCGTCAGGGAAAGATGAACGGAACAGCAACGGAGATCAAGTACATACAACGAGATGAGCTCACACACTTAGCCTTATTCCAAGGGATATTCAGAGAACTGCGTCAGGAGAATACGACGTTGTTTACACCAGATCTGATAGAAGAGCTAAGAGACATGATGCACACGGCCGTTGAGCATGAAATCCGCTGGGGTCAGTATATTATAAATAATCAGGTACAAGGATTATCAAATGAGGCGATTGAGTTATATATTAAATACTTAGCCAACCAAAGATTAAAACGTCTTGATCTTGAGGTTTTATTCCCCGAGGTACAAGAGCATCCCCTTCAATGGGTGGAAAATTTTAATCAGTTAAACGGAACGAAGACAGACTTTTTCGAGTCTAAGGTCACAAACTACTCCAAAGCGTCTAACCTTGATTGGGACGATTTATAATACCACACACTGTTTTCATAAATAAGAATGGGGACACATAAAAGAGCATTCCTGCTGAATGCTCTTTTGTCTTAACCGCCCCTTTACATACAAATAATTGAAAAAATTTAAATATTCATCACATTATCATAGCAAAAAGAGTAGGTATTGGACATATTGTACTCAAAGAGTGTCTTAAAAAGATTGGAGGAGACATCACATTGAGAACATTTTATCTAGGCATGGAAGATGAACTTTACAAGATCGAAGAAACGGCAAATGGATATGTGACAACTTCCCACTTGCAGGGAACACAACCCACGAGCGTCGCACAAGACCCTCAAAACAAGAATCGCATTTACTGTGCCACCTTCGGACATGGTCTATGGAAAAGTGAAGACGGGGGTGCCAGCTGGCGAGCGATTGGAAAAGTGAGCCCGTACTACGAGCCCGTTTCAGGTGATGGCATTCGATCGGCACATGTGACTGCTGTAGCTGTTCATCCTTATAAACAATCGAACGGCAATAGCATTGTGTACGTCGGTACGGAGCCGAGTGCTCTTTACTATTCAAAGGATAATGGCGAGAGTTGGACGGAGTTTAAGGGCATTCAAACCTTACCGTCAAAAGCCAATTGGCAATTTCCGCCACGCCCACACACTCATCATGTTCGTTGGATCACCCCAAGTTATGTGGACGAAAACCATTTAGGTGTGTCCGTAGAATTCGGTGCATTTATAAGCACGAAGGACCATGGAGAGAGCTGGAATGATCGTCCTATTTTTAGTCCATTAGATACACATACCCTCCTTGCCCATCCTCATTGCCCAGGTCGTCTGTACGCCGCCTGTGGAGATGGTCTGATAACTGAAGGGCACGCTTATGCTGAAAGTGAGGATGAAGGGCAAACTTGGACGTTTATGAGCGAAGGGTTAGACAAACATCCCTATTTGTACAACATGGTTCTCAATCCAAACGACCCCAATGATCGTCTAGTGTCGGCGTCAGTGCATGCGAGGGAAGCTCACCATGCTTCTCTACACTCTACGGTATATCGTAAAAAAGGGGAGCGACCATGGGTTGAAATAGCAGATGGATTACCTTGTGAAGGGTCTTATAGTCACGTACTAGCATCAGACCCCGTTGATGAGAACGTATTTTACGCAATGAGTAATAAGGGGTTATATCGTTTAGATCAACAGGCAACAAAATGGATGAAGGTAGAGATAGAGTGGAAGGCGTCTTTTGACAATCAGCATCCCTCTTGTTTACTGATCACAGCGCAATAAAATCTCTATCAAAAACTTTGGCGACCATCCACATGGTCGCCAAAGTAATTTTATTAGTGTCTTATTTTTAAACATCTGTGGACATCCATTTTTCTCCCCAGTCCTGAATGGCAGCGATAACAGGTTCTAAGTCGCGTCCTTTTTCAGTCAGTTCATATTCTATCAAAACCGGTGTTTCGGGGTATACGTGTCTTTTTAAAAGTTGATTATTCTCAAGTTCTTTCATCCGCTCTGTTAAAATACGGTCACTCATATCAGGAATTTGTTCTTTTATTTCTTTAAAGCGTTTAGGCCCCCCAAGCAACACCCGAACGATAAGCCCTGTCCATTTTTTTCCTAAAATTTCAACTGCTGATTCATACTTTGGGCACATCTGTGATAAATCCATCAACGTCACCTCAAATCTTGGCCTGCGTTTTAACTTTATTTTACCATAATCCTAAGTATCATTTCACATCACGCTTTATATCTACAAGTATAAAAATCCATTTTTAATCGTGTGAGAGCGGAAATGAACTTATGCAAAAACATAGGAGATGTTGCAAGGAGCATGATATAATTAATGGCCATAGAGATATGTTTGAGTACATTATTATTTTTACAATTGCTTTATCTTAAACATAGGGAAACGAATGCCAAACCATAACTGATAGGATAACTAATAAAGGAGCAAAACCCATGGATACAGTAACACATACACTCTTTGGCGCCACACTCTACGCGGCAACGAATAAAGAAAAAATGGATAAGCCCACTAAACGTGCTTTGCTGTTCACATGTCTGGTTGGAAGTCAAATACCCGATATTGATGTTGTTTCCCAATTTTGGGATAGTGAGGGGTTGTACCAGATGTGGCACCGTGGGATCACTCATTCCCTGTTCATGGTCCCTCTTTGGGCAGCTTTGTTATATGGGATCGCCTCTCTGGTTTGGAGAATAAAGGATAAAATGATATTCTACATGGGGTTACTCGCTGTTTTTATACATAGTACTAGTGATTTGTTTAATGCTTGGGGGACGGGCTATGTTGAACCGTTCTCTTCAATGCGTGTCACCTTTGGTACAATCCCCATCATTGACTTTGTCATATGGTTTATCATCTTGATCGGTTTTGTACTCTCAAGTATCAGAAAAATAGGGCCAATATCCATGCCACGTCATCGTATTTATAAGTGGGTTTGGGCCGTTATTGTGCTGCATGTGGTCATTCAGTCTGCTCAGGGATATGTCTTATATCAAAAAGCAGCGCCATCCTATGAGCAACACACACTGGCGGCAAGCTTTGTACCGGGACATTTCACAGTTATAGGTAAAAATGGACATACCGTAGAGATTACTGAGGGGACTGCTTGGGGAACGCTAGACTTGCGTGAGACCTTGCATTCAGCGTCTGAGACAGATTTGGATCAGTTATTCGAACAGAACCCAGCGGCTGAAACACTATATCAATGGTCGCCGTTCGTGGTCGTCGTTGATAATGACGAGACCTTAGGCATTTATGATCCGCGTTTTTATCAAGATGGACAGTCGTTTTTATTCGAGTATATCGATAAACAAAGAAGCGATCCTTAGTTCATAACATGACCTTCATCCGTCTGGTCTGTTGCTACTGTTATCATTGAACAGTCGTATTTTTTGGTCATATATTAGTTGTCGGGGCCTTTATAGCGGGACACGCTTGTATGAAGGGAAGGTCACTTATATTTATTATTTTGGACTATTTTGAAAATTTATATTATTGTGCTTAAGTTTTTAAACAAACGGGTAATAGAGAAGTAGTGGAAGATTGGCCTTTACATTAGTGAAATCGTGCAGGTCTATCTCTGTCCTAAATGAGAGGTGTCAAAACTCAGGCAAGGGTTGTCCACGGTTTAAAAGGCTACCGTGTCTGGCAGCCTTCCTTTTTAAATATCTTTGAACTTATTTTGTAGCCTTTTGACCGCCGGGTTATCCTTCATGTCGTATTTTCTGTTGGCCAGCCTTTTAGCTAGTGCTTTTAAGTTTGTGTCCCCTGTAGCTGATCCCTGTAATTTGCCTTTATCAAGGTTAACACCGGGGGTTTTAACATACTTGTTATTTTTCATTTTACACAACTTCTTTTCTTTAAAATCGATATATAAAACCATATGAAAAGACAAGGATACAGTCACCTCGATTGTCGAAATCTTACTATATTCCTTGCCTTTTTATGTATGCAGTAAACACTGGGAGGTTATATTAAATTTTCTCGAAGCGTTGTTGTAATCGCTTGATGGACGGGTTCTCACTAGATGATACCTTTCTTTGTGCTAATTTCTTGGCTAGTTCTTTTAGATCAGCGTCTTGATGATCAATCGGAGACTTAATTTTTACACAAGGATGAAAAGAATCTGCATGTCTAGACAACCTATAAATCCCTCCTCTAGCACCATATATAGGATTATTGTACCATATCTGATTGAGATGTAGTACCAAAATTTTTACAATCCGACAATCTAATATAATTTTCGATCAAATTTTTTAGAATGACGAATTGTTTTTCTGTGAGATTATTGAACTCAATCTCATAACTACTTAAATATATGATATAAAATACTTCGTCGTCGTCAAGAAAAGATATAGGGGTCACAAAAGTATAAATCTCGCCATGATTCCATTTCTCCGACGTTTTTGATTTCATCACGTAACGAATATCTTCTTTCAGGTACTCTGGTAACTTCATAAACTCTTCATAATCAGAGACGGAGATATCGTTATGGTGAATGGTGTAAACCCCAAAACGTATAGCAGCGTTGAGTTTGCTTTCTCGGTACAGAATAGAGTATGAATCCAGTAACTCTTCTAAAGCATCCTTACCATTAAACTGACGATTTTCTACATCGATATGCTGATCAATAATATGGTAGGTCAGAGTTGAGGAAAAGAGCTCAATCGTATCTAAACGCAGATGTTCTGTCATGAACATATAGTCCAATTCTTCCTTTGCTTGTCGCTCAGCTTTCTCTTTAATGACAGTCTTCGCTTCAAGTCCTAATAATTTTATATGCTCCCATCGGATAAATGGTGCCTTAATCAGGAGCAAAATAATCATTAAAAATAAGAGTAAGAAGACCACATTGACTAAGTGATGCAAAACAGGGCTAGAAAAAATAATATAAAACACCATGGATGAGAGGTCGAGACTCGCAGGTAATGTTTCCGGAATTTCTCCCACAGTTTTAATATATTTAAAATTATCAAAGTCATGCCACTGAATTAAATAAAGAACAACGCCAGTAAAAAAAATACTAAATATAAGGAAGGCATTAACAAAACTTTTCCATTTTTGCCTGTCAATGATTGACAAATATTCATCATCCACACATTTGGCTAATCCTGCACCCAGAAACACACCGATTAAACTGCCTAAGACGAACCAACTCATGTGGTGGCCCCCTCCTCTACTGTGCCATGAGATAACATTCGCCATTAATTGGTAAACTCCTTGTTCAAAACAAGGCATTTCAGTTCAATTGAAAAATATGGGAGAAAAGTCCCAAGGCTAGCTTTGCAAGGTGGCTAGGGTGAACACTGAGGTCTTAACCAAAGCTCAACCAAAAGCACAACCTTGAAACAGAAGACCATAGGTTGAGGACATGTAGACGCATACATGCATAAGATACTGCAAACTATCCCTTGACACTCTATATGAAGTTAAGTATTCTCGTATATGTTATGTTAGATTATCCACAGATAGTTAACTGAGAGTGGGTCGGAGGTGATGCGAAATGGATACGGGTCCTGAAGCTAGTAGGTCTAGCAAAGGTTATGATACACAGCGAAAAAAATACAAAGGGAGTCCATTCTCGCTATTACTTCCAAGAGGAGAGATTCCCGGTTAGGAGGAAGCTTTATGGTTAAACTCAATCAAGATAACCGTGAACAGTATACGAATGCTATTTTGCGGGCCTTAACAGATCATAATATCCATGACTTCCGAGAACAGTTTCTCTCTCTCCACCCAACTGATCAGATTGAAGTCACGTTGCATTTGTCCAAAAAGCAACGCGGGCTTGTATATAAGTATCTTGATCCCTCTGAATTTGCAGAGATATTCCAAGGGTTAGAGATTAACGACCAAAGACAAATATTTAATGAGTTAGCTCAAAATTATGCAGTAGATATGATTGGGCACATGTATTCTGATGACCTCGCCGATTTTTTAGCTGAATTACCTGAAGAGAAGAAGCGCTTGTTCCTCAGTAAAATGAGTAAAGAGGACGCAGAGGAAGTTCAGCACTTATTAAAGTATCCAGAGCAAACAGCCGGTGCTATTATGACAACAGAGTACATCTCCATTTCTGTTAGCGATTCAGTCCAAGACGTTTTGAATCTTTTACGGTTAGAGGGACCAGATGCCGAAACCATCTACTATCTGTATGTCACTGATGAAGATCGGAAGTTAGTCGGGGTGCTATCCCTGAGGGACCTGATTATTTCTCCGTTGGAAACAAAATTAGAAGACATCATGAGTACGCGAGTGGTATCCGTTGATGTTAAAGAGGACCAAGAAAACGTTGCATCAATGATACAAAAATATGATTTCCTAGCCATACCTGTCACACTCAATCAAAGGCTGGCGGGGATCATTACGGTTGATGATATTATTGACGTTTTAGAAGAAGAAACGACAGAAGACTTTGGTGAAATCACAGCCGCCAAAGGGGCGGTCGACTTAGATATTGGTCCTGTTGAAGCAGCGAAGAAACGGGTACCTTGGTTAGTCATGTTGTTATTCATCGGAATGTTCACAGCGGGTATTATAGGACAATTTGAAGAAACATTAAGTGAGCATACCGTCCTTGCCTTCTTTATTCCATTAATTGCTGGTATGGCAGGGAATACGGGGACCCAATCACTCGCCGGTGTGGTACGGGGCCTTGCGTTAGGAAAACTAGACCGGCCCGGTATTGTTAGATTATTAAAGAGAGAACTTGGAACGGGTGTCATTATAGGGATCGTGTGCGGAATTGTCGTGGCCATTAACTCTCAATTTGTACCGAATACAGGTCTCACGTTTGGCTTTATTATCGGTTTCTCTTTGTTTGTGACATTAGTGGTTGCCACGTTAGCAGGCTCTACTATCCCTTTAATCATTAATAAGTTAAAAATAGATCCGGCTGTGGCCTCTGGTCCTTTCATTACCACGATCAATGATATCGTCGCCTTGCTTATTTATTTCTCAATCGCCACGGCCTTTCTCTCGCATTTATAGGCCCTAGTGCTTGAGGCGTACACTGATTAAGGCATCAAAAATAGAATAAAGACCACCACACGACGTGAAAGATAGACGGGGTGAGGTGGTCTTTTTTTATTACATTAATTATAGATTTAACACTAGTACTTAAAGTCAACGTGAGTCACATACTCAACCGAAACGTGATTATTTTTTACCGTAATGAAAATGAGATTGACTGTAGAATGCGAGATCAGGAAAACGTTCACTGGCCCACCTTAGGTTAAACTCATTTTCAAATAGAACGACCGGGCGACCTTCCTTATCTTTAGCCGGTTTGGCATTCGATACTTGAAATGCAGACGGCTTAAAGTCACCATCCACCCAACGAGCAATTTGGTAGGGTAAGCGCTGCAGAGACATGTCGACGTTATATTCATGTTTCATGCGATACTCAAACACCTCGAACTGCAACTCCCCAACGACACCAATCATCATTTCCTCTATACCAGTCGTCCCTTCAAAAAATTGCACTGTTCCTTCTTCTGTTAACTGTTGTAAGCCTTTTAAGAACTGCTTTTTCTTCAGTGCGTTCTTAATAGAAACGCGCGCGAAATGCTCTGGAGCAAAGTTAGGCATCTCGTCATAAGTGAAGGTTTGTCCCTCACATAACGTATCACCGATTTGAAAGATACCCGGATCAAACAAACCGATGATATCGCCGGCATAAGCGTCCTGAACAATATTCCTTTCTTGGGCCAGAAACTGCTGGGGCTGAGATAATTTAACGGACTTCTTTAGCCGTGGATGTTTGACACTCATCCCTCTTTCGAACTTGCCCGAACAAATTCTTAGAAAAGCGATACGATCGCGGTGAGCCGGATTCATGTTCGCTTGTATCTTAAAAATATAACCTGAAAATTTTTGATCAGCAGGGTTAATCGGTCCGATACTACTCACCCGTTCGACTGGCGCTGGTGCTATGTTCAGGAAATGCTCAAGGAAGGTCTGCACACCGAAATTAGACAAGGCACTGCCGAAGAAGGAAGGCGTCAAATCACCTTTCTGAATTTTTTCGTCATCATACGCGTCTCCGGCAATATCCAGGAGTTGAATATCTTCGATGAGTTTTTGATGAGCTTCTTCACCTAATAAATCTGTTAATAAAGCGTCCTCAACATCCTCTACTTTGTGCACGCGTACTTTTTTGGCATCATCTGAGTCAAACAGTTCAACGTATTTATTTTTGCGGTCATAAATACCCTGAAAATCAATACCAGAGCCTATGGGCCAGTTCATAGGATAAGATCTCATGCCGAGGACCTCTTCAAGTTCCTCCATCAGCTCAAAAGGATCGCGCGTCTCACGGTCCATTTTGTTAACAAAGGTAAAGATCGGTATTCCTCTTTGACTACATACCTCAAACAATTTCTTCGTTTGAGCTTCGACCCCTTTAGCCCCGTCTATGAGCATGACCGCACTGTCTGCAGCCGTTAAGGTACGATAAGTGTCCTCACTGAAGTCTTCGTGTCCTGGGGTATCGAGAATATTAATGCGGAAACCATCATAGTCAAATTCCATGACACTAGACGTCACTGAAATACCACGTTGTTTCTCAATTTCCATCCAGTCTGATGTGGCGAATTTAGAATTTTTCTTACCTTTGACCATACCAGCTTCATGTATGGCTCCACCAAATAAAAGAAGTTTCTCTGTTAATGTTGTTTTCCCGGCGTCCGGGTGGGAGATAATAGCCATTGTTTTTCGTTTATCTACTTCCGTTTTTATCACGTTGCATATCCTCTCTTTTCCTTCAAATGTTTCTCTCTCTGTTCCTTTTATAACCTCATGATAGTGTAACATAATTTAACACAAAACTCACCCATTGGCGCCTCTTAAGCGGTTCCTTAGTCCTGATGATTGTGACTCATGCCATCATCCTGTTCGCCATCATCTGTGGCATCATCGATGTCACTGAGTTGAATTTCTTCACCCTCAGCTTCCTGTAACCATTTTTGAATCTCTTTTGGATCACTTAACGCTGTCATGCCGATGTTTAGTGTACCTTTCAGCTCTTTAACGACGAGTTCCTGTATTTTATAATTGATATTCTCAATATGCAGGGGTTTGATTTGTTCAACCTGTTCTTGTAGCACTTTATTCTCCTCTTCTAATTGCTGTAGCCGTTTCTCAAGCTCTTTAAAATAATTGGGGTTGTCATAGTAGTACAAGACTGTCACCTCCTACACTATCACCAAAAAGATCTGGGCTCATATGATAACCTATGTAAGTTTGATAAAGGAGGTTCATTCTGATGAGACCAGATCAAGTGGACTTAGATCAGTGGCGTTCTTTTGCTCAGCAGATATTAGGAGATGATTTTTTTGACGATTTTTACAGTAGTATGGAAAAAGAAGGACCGGCCTATAACGTGTACACGAACGCTTCAGAAATCATGGTCCTCGTTAGTCTTCCGTACATTACTGACCTTTCTCAGGTGAAACTGACTGTTAAGGAGCAGGAGGTATACTTAAAAGGTCACATCGATCTTGGGTTTGAACATATGCAACAGGTTGCTGAAGGGATATTCAGTGGTCATTTTGAGATAACGGTCCCCTTACCTCAAATCGTGAATCAGAAGAAAGTAAACGCGCAGTACAAAAAAGGGATCCTACAGATTCAGCTTTTTCCCAAGTTAAGAAAAGACGGTAAGAGTGTACAAATAGCAGACACGGAATAACAGGGTACAAAACATCTTTATCATAAATAATACAAACCATAGCGACGGGGCTATGGTTACTTTTGCTCATCCGTTTTTCTTACGCTGAGGTCTTGAGCACCCGGTTAGCTAGATGGAGAAGGAGAGGGAGAAGGAGAAGGAGCAGCCTGAGCAGGTGGGACGAGTTGTTCGTCTGGTCCAGCCTGAGCAGTCTGTTGTTGCCCTGGGGGACCTGAGATATCTGTACTGGTTGCTTTATTGTTAGATAGGATCGTCTTGCCTATATTAAAGGAGCCGATGTTACTAATCGATTGGACTTTAATGTTCCCAATAGAGATTTTCACGGGCCTTCCCCCCTCTGTGACCTAAAATTGTTTTTGTGGCTGATCAAGCACATCCGGGTCTTTTACAATATTTTTATCAAAGTTTGCGGCGGGACTAGCATCCCCGATGACCGTTTGCCCTCCAACAGATTTCGAGTCGGCTTTATGACCTTTATGGATCGTATTGCCAAAGTTAATGGACCCGTTACTCGAGACATTATTTACCTTTATATTAAAAATATTATTGACGTGCGGCATAAGATCATCCTTTATGACCGTTTGCTTTATTTATATGAATAGTCCACTTATCCGTGACAATCACCTATTTTGACTGAAATGTGCGGTTGTCTAAAGCATCAGCTTATACCATACATAGAATAAATAGACCAATGCCACTCTTTAGGAGGGAATGTATGTCACAGTCACATGATCAAGCTTTGAATCAATACATGGGGCAAGCGGTGGAAATTCAAACGGTCGATGGTAGAGTTGTTCGAGGTGTCGTACAGTCTGTGGATTCGTCCGGTGTTCACTTAACACCATTAAGTGCTGAACAAAATGAGCGCTATCATCCTTTTATTGTTCCGCTAGCCGCTATACTGGGACTAACGGTTATTGGGTCATGTCTCACACCACCCTGTTATGCACCTTATCCAAGGCCACCATACCCTAGACCACCTTATCCACCTAGACCGCCTTATGGCCCCTACTATTAAAATAGCGGAATAAAGCATCAATAATGGTGAAACGTAAAAAAGGCTCATGAACCACTTTCGTGACACTTTTTAAACGGGAGTGGTTTTTTTGTGACAAAAAATCCCCAATCGTTAAATTTACATGATATTATTTTTTGGATATAATGAAAAGTAATTTATTGGGACGGTGGTGTAATAAAGGATGGAACAAGGCATGAATACGAGATCAATGATTTTTACCTTATATGGAGACTACATCCATCATTATGGCGGAGAAATCTGGATCGGAAGTTTGATTCGACTGTTAGAGGAGTTTGGTCATAATGCGCAGGCGATCAGAGCGGCCATCTCCAGGATGAGCAAACAAGGCTGGGTTGAAGCCAATAAAGTGGGCAATAAAAGCTACTATTCACTCACCCCACAAGGGCAGAAGCGTATAGAGGAGGCTGCGACGCGGATATTTAAATTGAAAAGTTCTAAATGGGATGGTCAGTGGCGTATGCTTATTTACTCTATACCGGAGGAAAAAAGGAACCTGCGTGATGAGTTACGCAAGGAATTAACATGGAGTGGGTTCGGTTCCTTGACGTTTAGCTGTTATATTTCTCCAAATCCACTTGAGGAACAGGTACAAGCACTGGTCAAGCGCTACGATATTGAACCTTATGTTGATTTCTTCACTTCAGATTACATTGGCCCGCACGCGAATCATGATTTGGTTCAACGGTGCTGGGATTTAAATGAAATTAATGAACGTTATCAATCATTTATTGACGTCTACAGTAACAAGTACGTGATTGATCGTAACAAATTGGAGAAGGAAGATATGACGGATGGAGAGTGTTTCGTTGAGCGTACGAAACTCATCCATGAATATCGTAAATTTTTATTTATTGACCCGGGATTGCCTGAGGAACTCCTCCCTAAAGACTGGTTAGGGGACCACGCTGCTGCACTATTCAGGGATTACTATCAAATATTAGCCCAACCTGCTAGCCGCTTTTTTGAACAAGTGTTCCAAGAAGGTAACGAGTTGGATAAAAAGGCGTCATATAACGTGATGGAGCACCCGCTGATGGTAGGAGAGACAGAGAGCAGAAGGGGAGAATAAAGATGAAAACAATATACTCAGTTAAGGACTTACTAGGCGTTGTCAGTGGAGAGGTTGCTCCGCCTGCATGTGATCAGACTTTAGGAGTAGAGATTGACGAAGCAAGTGAAGGTTACGCAAAAGGGACCTGGCACCTTGACGATCAAATGCTGAATGGTCATCAGGTCGCCATGGGCGGTTTTGTTTCTGCGGCGGCAGATATCGTCATGGCTTATGCGATTGCTTCCGTGTTAACGGATAAGCAAGCATTTTCAAGCATTAATCTGAACACGACATTTCACAGGCCAACGCGCCCCGGTCAGGTTCATATTACGGCAAAGGTTGAGAGGGCAGGCCGAACGACCGCCTACCTTACAGCTGAATTAACACAACAGGGCAAGCGAGTCGCCTCCACAACATCATCTCTTATGGTCTTTAATGAGATTGACTAATATCCTGCCCATCCCTCCGCTTAGGAGGGGTGTTTTTTTATAAATAAAAATGATATCGTTTACAAATTATATGACACTATTATATAATGACGTTATACAAACGTAATATAATATAATAAAGACAAACATTAGCGTTGAGAGGGGGAACGTCATGACGATGGATACAACTTTTCAAGGTTTATCAGAGGAAGAGAAGAAGGAAGCGTTTCTAGCGCGAATAGACCGCGGTGAGAAAATTGAAGCGGATGATTGGATGCCAGAAGATTATAGGCAACAGCTTGTCAGACTTATTGCGATGCATGGCATCAGTGAGATTATGGGTGCCTTACCTGAAAAGGAATGGGTCCCTAAAGCCCCTACCTTACATCGTAAATTAGCCATTATGGCTAAGGTACAGGATGAAATGGGGCATGGTCAGCTATTATTACGAGTGGCTGAAGATTTAATGGCTTATTGGGGAAAAGGTCGAGATGATATTTATAGAGATCTCATCTCTGGGAAACTCAAGTTTCATAACGTTTTCCATATGAAAGCACCAACATGGGCCGATGCGGGTATGATTGCTTGGCTGGTCGACGGAGCGGCCATCATCACACAAAAGATGTTATTGGACACTTCCTATGGACCTTATGGTCGAGTATTACAGAGAATCTGTGCGGAGGAAGTTTTCCATATGCAACACGGAGAAAGTATTATACTCACGCTTGCTGAAGGAACGCCTGCGCAACGTCAATCATTACAAGACGCACTAAATCGTTGGTGGCCAGCCCTGCTTATGTTCTTCGGGCCACCGGAAGGCAACAACATCTCCAAGCACCAACAAACGAATTTGCGTTACAAAATTAGAACCGCCACTAATGAAGATATGAGGCAGATGTTCCTCGATAAATATATGCCAAGAATCTTGTCTCTCGGGCTCACGGTACCAGATGAAAGTATTCACTATGATAAAGATCAAAAGCAATGGATATACGAGCAGCCGGATTGGGATGAGTTTAAACAAATCGTGGGTAACAACGGACCGAAATCTCAAGAAAGACTACGTCTAAGACAAATGAGCTTTGAGAATGCAGAGTGGGTCCGTGACATCTTAGCCGCTCGTACGTTAGCAACAGGATAAGGGGGGAGACGATGAGCGAAAAAAATACAAACTATCCTGTCTTTGAAGTCTTTGTACAGCGTGATGCCAACAATCAATTTATTCACCACGGAAGCTTGTTAGCACCTAACGCTGACGTGGCATTATCTTTAGCGAAGGAGAACTTTACCCGCCGTCAGTCCTGCTACAACTTATGGGTTGTTGAGAGAAACCATATTTCACAGTTATCTCCAGAAGAACGTAAATCCTTAGACAAAATTGAAGATAAGCAGTATCGGGAGACAAAGGGATACGGTTACCTTAAGAAAAAGTGGCGTCAATATGAACAAGAACAACTAACAGAACGCAATCTGTTGAGATAAGGGAGGGATGATCATGAACAAAATGATGATTCAAACGGCTAAAGATGCACAAGGGCATGCCGATTTCAAAGACGCACTCGTCTCCCTCTTATTTCAACTCGCGGATGATAATTTTATCGTCGGTTATAGAGGGTCAGAATGGCTTGGGCTGGCCCCGCACTTAGAAGCGGACGTCGCTTTTTGTTCCATCGCACAGGATCATACAGGGCATGCGGCATTATTCTATCAACTTTTAGAAGATCTAGGTCAAGGGAAAGCGGATGACCTCGCTCATTTGAGAGAGGCTCAAGCCTTCAAGAACGCTATACTTGTTGAAAGACCGAATGGGAAAGGCGACTATATTGTTAACCCGCAGTATGATTGGGGCTATGCGGTCATTCGTCAGTATTACTTTGATCTTTTTGAAATGGTTCGTTTACAAGCTCTTAAACAATCTTCATATGAACCATTAGCACAGGCGGCAGAGAAACTATCTAGAGAGAAATATTATCACGTTTTACACGGTCAAACATGGTTGAAGCAAATGGCTCTGACCACAGATGAAGCAAAGCAAAGACTTCACAAAGCTTTACAGCAAGTGTGGCAGGATCTAGATGAATTGTTTGACATGGGGCCTTTAGGTGAAGACCTCACAAAGTATGGCATCATCGAGAGTCGAGACCTGATTCGTCAACGTTTCATCTCTAAAGCCAAAGAGGACTTAGCCAGCGTCAATATGAACTGGCCAGGGGAACCAAGCAGGCCAAAAGAAAAAGGACGAGAAGGCGAACATACGTCAGATCTAGACACAGCTCTAGAAAATATTTCAGAGGTATATCGTCAGGACCCAGCTGCGAACTGGTAGGCGTTCGGGAGGGCAATCAGAAACGAAAAGGGTGACAATATGGATGTAAGTGTGAACGTTGAACAGGAGATATGGCGTTGGCTAGAAGAAGTTAAAGATCCTGAAATTCCTTCTGTCAGCGTTGTCGACATGGGCATGGTTAAGAGCGTCTACGTCACAGAAGTAGGGCGTGTTCAGCTTGACATGATACCAACTTTCGTAGGGTGCCCGGCGTTAAATTTAATCGAGAAAGAGGTTAAGAACACGCTACAATCCAAACCAGGTATTAAGGATGTAACCGTCACGTTCGTGATGGATATCCCTTGGACTTCAGATAGAATCAATGAACAAGGGAGACAAAACCTCAAAAAATATGGTATAGCACCTCCGCCAAAGGACTATCAGGAAGGCGATCCTTGGGTAGCGGAATGTCCCTACTGTTCATCACCAAAAACAGTAATGGAAAACGTCTTTGGCCCAACGGCTTGTCGCAGTATCCTATACTGCACAACATGTAAGAACCCTTTTGAAGCCATTAAACCGGTGTAAAGTAAATCTAGTCTGCATTATGAAGGTATTATACCTTCGATTTTCCTTGACTGACTTTTTATAAAAGAATGAATAATGCATCTGCAACAATGAACGAACCCATATAAAATTCTAAAAAATGGAGGGGTCATCTTGTTACAAGAAACAAACGTACAAGTCCAAGAGAAATACCAAATGCTCATTAACGGAGAGTTTGTTGATAGTTCATCAGGTGAGACGTTTGAAACGTATAACCCAGCGACGGGTGAAGTGATTGCACAAGTAGCCAAAGGTGGAAAAGAAGATGTGGATCGTGCTGTAGAAGCAGCAAGGCAGGCGTTTGATCACGGTAAGTGGAAGACAATGCCGTTTAACAAGCGCGCTAGAATCTTGAACAAAGTCGGTTCCATTATGAGAAGTCGCTTTAATGAACTTGTTGAGCTCGAAGTGCTGAACTCTGGAAAAGCTTTATCTGCAGCGCAAGGGCAAGTGATGCAAGCGATCGAAGACTTTGAGTTCTATGCGGGATCAGTGGTCTCCAACACAGGAGAAACCAAACCTGTACCGCCAGGATTCTTCAACTACACACAGAAGGAACCGGTCGGTGTGTGTGCACAAATTATTCCTTGGAACTACCCTATGATGATGGCTGCTTGGAAGCTCGCACCAGCGTTAGCGGCTGGATGTACGATCGTATTGAAGCCAGCAAGTTTAACACCTATTACGGCCCTTGTCTTAGCCGATATCTGTCGTGAAGCAGGTGTGCCTGAAGGGGTCTTGAACGTTGTCACAGGACCAGGCTCTACTATCGGGGGTTATCTCGTTGATCATCCCGATGTAAACAAAGTGGCCTTTACAGGTGAAACCTCCACAGGAAAGGATATCATGGCCCGAGCATCTGAAACAATGAAGCGCGTGACATTAGAGCTCGGCGGAAAGTCAGCCAACGTCGTGTTTAATGACGCTGATATTGATGCAGCGGTTGACGGGTCCTTATTCGGTATCTACTTCAACACAGGACAGTCGTGCGAAGCGAGATCCAGACTATTCGTACAAGAAGACATGTACGATGCATTCATGGAAAAATTCATGGATAAAATCCAGAAATTAAAACTCGGTAATCCCCTAGCAAAGGATACGCATGTGGGGTCTATCATTTCCGCACAACAGGTAGACGTTATTGACGGCTATGTTCAGGAAGCGGTCAAAGAAGGCGCCACACTTGCGTACGGAGGGTATAGCCCAGAATTTGAAGGCTTTGAAAACGGTCACTGGTATATGCCAACAGTCCTGACCAACGTGACAAACGACATGAAGGTCGCTCAAGAAGAAATCTTCGGTCCTGTTGTTGTCGTGATGCCGTTCAAAGATGAAAAAGAGGTCGTCAAATTAGCGAATGATTCTAAGTACGGATTAGCTGCATCAGTGTGGACAAAGGACCACGGCAAAGCGCACCGTGTCAGCAGTCGTTTAGAGGCGGGTGTCATTATGGTCAACTGTCCATTCTCTGCCTTCCCTGGCTTGCCTTTCGGAGGATATAAAGAATCAGGTTTCGGACGTGAACTAAGTCTAGAGACATTAGATTTATACACTGAGACGAAAAGTGTCCTTTCCTATGTTGGACCTAAGCCGCTCAATCCATTTGGCATCTAGATGCATTGAGGCATAACCATTGAGGTATAAACATAGCGAAAAGATTAACATATTTCAGCGTTGAGTTATAAAAAATTTTTGCTAGAGTACCACAACGATATGAGACAGGACGGGGGAAGCGAGTATGTCTAGGGAAGTTGTAATTGTGGATGCAGTGAGAACACCTATCGGACGGTATAAGGGCGCTTTGAAGAACGTAAGACCGGATGATCTGGGTGCCATTGTCGTTCGTACACTATTATCTCGGAGTCCTGCCCTTGCAGCTGATGACATAGAAGATGTCATTTTCGGCTGTGCTAATCAGGCAGGTGAAGACAATCGTAACGTAGCAAGAATGTCGTTATTACTCGCGGGTTTACCACAAGAAGTTGGCGGGACGACCGTCAACCGCCTGTGTGGTTCTGGACTGGATGCAGTCAATATGGCCGCTAGAGGGATTGCCGCTGGTGAGGGAGACGTCTATATTGCTGGAGGAACGGAGAGCATGACGCGTGCCCCGCTTGTGATGGGCAAACCGGACGTTGAATTCCCAAGAGGGAACCGCGAGTTGTTTGACACCACCATCGGGTGGCGTTTTGTCAATCCACAGTTAGAGCAAGATTACGGAACATTGTCTATGCCTGAGACTGCTGAGGAGGTGGCAAAACGCTATCGTATTTCCAGAGAAGACCAAGATCAATTCGCTTATGAAAGCCAGCAGCGCTATCGACAGGCGTTTGAAGCAGGGAAGTTCCAGGAAGAAATTGTACCTGTGACTTGGAAAGATCGTAAAGGGCGTGACATGACGGTGAGGGAAGATGAGCATCCGCGTCCAGATACTTCAATAGATAAGCTACGACAGCTAAAAGCACTGTTTAACGAGGGAACGGTAACCGCTGGTAACGCTTCAGGAGTGAATGATGGCGCCTCTGCGCTTCTCCTGATGAGTGCAGAAAAAGCAAAGGCGTTAGGGCTCAAACCACTGGCCAAGTATGTGACATCAGCTGTCGCTGGTGTAGAACCCAATATAATGGGGATAGGTCCAGTGCCGGCAACGAAAAAAGCTTTGAGTAGAGCAGGACTTCATACAGCAGATATCGATCTTGTTGAGCTGAATGAGGCGTTTGCCGCTCAATCTCTGGCTTGTCTAAGAGAACTACAGCTGCCAACAGAGCGGGTGAACGTGAACGGTGGGGCCATCGCCTTAGGTCACCCCTTAGGTGCGAGCGGTGCACGTATTCTAACGACACTTCTATACGAAATGAAGCGTCGCAAAAGTAAACATGGCCTAGCCACAATGTGTGTGGGTGTCGGGCAGGGCATCGCAACCGTTGTGCAAAGCCTCGATGAGTGAGTGTCGTGAAAATATAGGTCTTATGAAGAAGAGGAGGGGAACATGAAACACCTTCAATTTTCTAAAGAAGATTATATAGGTACTATTACCTTGCAACGCCCAGATGTAATGAACGCTTTAAATTACGAAACGCTTCAAGAGTTGAGTGACTTAGTGGAACAGATTCACCATGACCGGGATATTCGAGTCGTGGTGATCCGTGGGGAAGGTAAAGCATTTTGTGTCGGTGCCGATTTGAAAGAACGGATGAAACTAACCGAACAAGAGGTACGCCGCAATGTGCATAAGATTAGTCGCGTCTTTGAACAGATTGAGAACCTACCACAGCCTACCATTGCTGCCATGCACGGTTACGCGTTTGGGGGAGGATTTGAACTCGCGCTCGCTTGTGATCTCAGGTATGCACAGGACACAACGAAAATGGGTCTAACGGAGGTTAGCCTAGGGATTATTCCGGGTGCAGGTGGGACCGTCCGTCTCACGCAATTAGTAGGAAAAGCCAAAGCGAAGGAACTCATTTTAATGGCGCAACGTTTTGACGCTAAAGAAGGTGAAGCGTTAGGGATCATTCAAGCTACAACGAATGAAGACGTCCACGATTTTGCCGTAAAGCAAGCCCAGAAAATGACAAAGCTCGCACCATTAGCCGTTGTGCAAGCGAAGTATGCCATCAACCGGGCGTTTGATACAGACACTAGAACGGGGGCAGACGTGGAGGCCAAGGCTTATGAAGTCCTCATCCCTACTGAAGATCGTATAGAAGCGTTACGCGCCTTTCAGGAGAAGCGTGCGCCTCATTTTAAAGGTCAATAATCTGACAAAAACCTGAACATAAAGTCAAAAAATGTCGATACCCTTAGTAAGGGGATTTATTGGAAAAAAGAGGAGGAATGTCTCGCATGGTAAAGTTATTAGCGCTTTACAAACAGCCGGAAAATAAGGAAAGCTTTAATGATCATTACTACAACGTGCACACACCATTGGCTAAAAAAATGCCGGGTCTAGAAAAGGTAGAGGTCACAGAGATTTTTGGTGCCCCCACGGGAGAAAGCGATTATCATCTATTAGCTGAACTTTATTTTAAGGATAAAGAGACGTTAATGAGTTCTATGAATTCACCAGAAGGTAAAGCGGCAGCAAAAGACCTCATGGGATTTGCTGGTCCATTAGTCACCATGATGTTTGGTAAGGTTGTTGAGAATTAAATAAGGGAGATGCTTGCTCATGAGTGACGCACTGCTGTTAGAAAGAACGGAAGGGCCGGTTGCCATATTACAACTCAATCGGCCCCAGGTCATGAATGCACTTAATCTCGCCATCATCGATGAACTGGTTGAGAAACTCAAACAGCTTCAAGATCGGGAGGACGTGCGCTGTGTCGTCCTTACAGGTCATGAAAAAGCGTTTGCTGCTGGTGGGGATATTGAAGAGATGGCGGACATTCCTTTGGCAGAGATAAAGCAAAAAAATCAGTTTTTGCCTTGGGACCAAATCCCCCGCTTTAACAAACCTCTCATCGCCGCCGTTCAAGGGTATGCCCTAGGAGGTGGGTGCGAGTTGGCGATGGCCTGTGACATGATTGTGGCTTCGGATCAAGCTCAATTCGGCCAACCGGAAATTACCTTGGGTATTATGCCTGGCGCAGGTGGGACACAACGTCTTACCAAAGCATTGGGAAAAGCACGAGCTATTGAATTACTGCTAACAGGTAAGAATCTTTCAGCTGCTGAAGCGTATGAAAGAGGGCTGGTGACTAAAATCGTGCCCCATGAGCTTGTCCTTAATGAGGCTATTAAACTTGCAAGACAAATAGCTAACCAACCGCCCGTTGCAGTAACGTTGATTAAGGAATCTATTTATAAAGCGCTAGATACCCCTACTCAAACAGGGATGGATTTTGAAAGAAACGCTTTCTATATGTGCTTTGGCACCGAAGATCGTTTGGAAGGGATGCAAGCTTTTAAAGAAAAAAGACAACCGCGCTTTAAAGGAAGGTAGGGTGTGCCATGTTTGAAACGATTAAATTAGACATGCAGGATCATGTTGCTATTTTAACTTTAAACCGACCTGATAAGCTAAACGCCTTCACTGAGCAAATGAATACAGAAGTGGTAAAGGCTTGCAAACAAGTAACCAAAAATCCGGATGCACGAGCCCTATTGATCACGGGCGAAGGTCGTGCGTTTTGTTCTGGAGAAGACCTGGCCAGTGTGAGTGACCCTGAGGCGATCAACCATGGGGCGTTTCTACGTCAACGCTACAACCCTATGATACAGGCCATTAGTCGATTAGAGATTCCGGTTGTAGCTGCTGTGAACGGAGCAGCGGCTGGAGCAGGATGTAGTCTAGCCTTGGCTTGTGATTTTAGAATTGCCTCTACCAAAGCAAGTTTTATAGAAGCCTTTATTCATATTGGATTGGTTCCAGACTCAGGTAGTTGTTACTTTCTACCACGCATTGTCGGATGGGCTAAGGCGCTAGAGCTAGCCATTCTTGGAGAAAAGATTAAGGCTGAAAAAGCACATGATCTCGGTTTAGTTACTCAGGTAACCGAACCGGCGCAGTTAATGGAGAATGCTATTGCGTTTGCAACGAAACTATCGCTCATGCCTACAAAGGCCATCGGGTTGATCAAACGGACAATGGCTCAAGGATTGCAACAAGATTTAGATAGCACATTAGAGCTTGAAGCCTATGCCCAGGAAATAGCAGGAAAAACGCAGGACCATCAAGAAGGCGTCGCAGCTTTTATGGAGAAAAGAACACCACGTTTTGAAGGGAAGTAATCGTATGTCTAGATTTGAACAAGGCATCATCGTTATTGGTGGGGGTACGATGGGAAGGGGAATTGCCCAGTTCTTCCTTCAATCTGCCTACCCTGTTACGCTCGTGGATCTAAACAAAGACATTCTCGTGCAAGCGGAGGAAGATATAACCAAACGTTTAAATCGCTTGGAGGAGAAAGGAAGACTTGAGCAGGGGCAGGCCGAACAACTGTTACAGCACTTACGCTGTTCAACTGAAGTAGAAGGCCATCACGGGTGTTTAATTATTGAAGCAATTGTGGAAGACATGGCCGTGAAACAAAAATTGTTTAAACAGCTAAGTGCTGCCTACCCTGAGGATACTTGCTTCGCCTCCAATACGTCATCACTATCCATTACAGAGCTGGGCAGCGTAGTCAGGCAACCTGAGCGAGTCCTCGGCATGCATTTCTTTAACCCGGCACCCCTGATGCCACTTGTCGAGGTTATAAAAGGGTTAGACACGTCTGAACCGCTAGTAACAGAGATCGTTGATTTGCTTAAAGCGCTCGGTAAAAGTCCAGTTGTCGTCGAAGACACGCCAGGGTTTATCGTCAACAGAGTGGCCCGTCCTTTTTATAATGAGGGATTAAAAATAGTCTCTGAGAAGACGGCGAACATTGACCAAATGGACCGTATCATGAAAGCAGCCGGTTTTAAAATGGGACCTTTTGAACTACAAGACCTTATCGGTATCGATATTAACTTTGCCACAACGTCATCATTGTACAGGGCCTATCATCAAGAGCCTCGCTTTCGTCCGAGTCCATTACAAGAGATGATGGTCAAAAGCAAACGTTTAGGTCGGAAGACGGGAAAGGGGTTTTACAACTATGAAACCGAATAACATCCTCATCCTAGGTACCGCTCCCATCAATGCCTATGTGGCCCAATGGTGTCAAACTCACCAAGTCCAGTGTCAACATACTACGATTGATACAGACACCCTTCCTGCAGATGACACGGCATTTAAGGATGCGATAGAGTCAGCCGATGTGATCTTTGATACGATAACCGGTCCTATTGATATAAAGAAAAGATGGACACAGGCGATCGATCAACTGTCTCGTCCGGATGCGATTATTTTGACGTCGTTCCTGCACCATACCGTAACGGAAATCAGTAGTTGGTGCCAAGACCCCTCCCGTTTGATCGGGTTTCAACCTTTACATTTTGATTCGATGCCAGTATTAGAAATCGCACCAGGTCTGCGTACCGCACAAGATCACCTAGATACCATGCTGACTTTTTTCGAACAGCATCAAAAACAGGTTGAGATCATTCAAGATCAAGTGGGCGGCGTATTTCCTCGAACCCTTTCGTTAATTGCCAACGAAGCCATATACACCTTGAGTGAGCAAGTGGCCACAAAGGAAGATATCGATACAGCGATGAAAAAAGGGACGAATTATCCTTTAGGTCCTCTAGAGTGGGTGGATAAAATCGGGCTAGATCATGTTTTATGTATCCTCGATGGCTTGTATCGAGAATGTGGAGACGACCGTTACCGCCCTGCTCCCCTACTAAAGCAGATGGTTCGTGCCGGTTACGTAGGTGAAGTCAGTGGAAAAGGATTCTACGATTATGCGTAACCTTCTGTGCAAACAGTTAGATATTCAATACCCTATCATCCAAGGGGGGATGGGGAACATTAGTCCCGTCTCGTTATGTATCGCTGTCTCCCAAGCGGGAGGGCTTGGACAAATCGGTGTGGGTACCTCTTCTCTAGAAGTAGTCGAAGATAAACTCAGCAAAGTAAAAGAAGCGGTATCCGAGCGGCCGTTTGGGGTCAATATACCCATCAGTGTACATCCTGACGTGAGTGGTGTCATTGAACTGGTTAAACAATATAACGCCCCCGTCGTCTCTCTGTCAGCCGGTAACCCAAAACCATGGATACCTTCTTTGAAAGAGCAGGGCGTCAAAGTATTAGTGGTGGTGTCAACCGTATCTCAAGCGAGAAAGGCGGCACAGGCTGGAGCGGACATCATTGTGGCAGAAGGATTTGAAGCAGCGGGGAAAAACTCGCCAAAAGAGCTCACAACGATGACCCTTATTCCCCAGGTTGTAAGTGCAGTTGAGGTCCCCGTTATTGCTGCTGGTGGCATTGGTGACGGCAAAGGATTACTGGCAGCCCTCTCTCTAGGCGCATCTGGTGTGCAGCTAGGGACGAGGTTAGTAGCCACACAAGAAGCACAGGTTCATCAAGCCTATCAACAAGCGATGGTAAAGGCAAATGACGAAGACACTCTAGTTTTAGGACGATCTTATGGATTTGTGACAAGGGTACTCAACGTCCCTTACACGAGCGCCCTATATCAACAAGAACGTACAGGTCTATCAAAGGAAGAGTGGTTAGAGTATTTAAACGAAGATCGCCATCATCGAGGGGCCATATTAGGTCACTTAGATCAAGGTCATGTCAATGCAGGACAAATCGTGGGAGAAATACATGATGTACCAACCGTAGCAGAACTATTTGAAAGAATGATGCGTGAAGCAAAACAACAGCATCATCAGCTTCATGCCTTCTTAAACAAAGAGGAGGAGTAAAAACATGAGTACATTTCAAGAAGTTGTGACGCACAAGGAAAATGAATCGAAATCAATATCAGTATTTCAAAAGATGAGTCAGCACGAACAGGTGGTTTTCTGTAATGACGAAAAAACGGGATTACGGGCCATTATCGCCATACACAATACGACGCTAGGCCCCGCTTTAGGTGGGTGTCGCATGCGTCCCTACGAAAGTGAAGAAGAAGCGCTAGAGGATGTGTTAAGACTCGCTAAAGGCATGACATACAAATGCGCTGCAGCTGACGTTGACTTTGGTGGAGGAAAAGCGGTCATTATCGGTGACCCCCGAAAAGATAAGTCACCAGAACTGTTTAGAGCCTTAGGACAATTTGTTCAAAGCTTAGGGGGACGTTTCTATACAGGATGTGACATGGGAACGTTACCGGAGGACTTTGTCCACGCTAAGAAAGAAACGGAATATATCGTTGGCGCGCCCGAAGAGTATGGTGGAAGTGGAGATTCCTCAGTCCCTACGGCGCACGGGGTGATACAAAGCCTTAAAGCTGTGAACCAATTTTTATGGCATACCACAACGCTAACAGATAAAACATTTGCCATTCAAGGCTTGGGTAAAGTAGGTTACAAGGTGGCAGAAACCCTGATTACAGAAGGGGCGAACGTTTATGTGACAGATATCTATGATGAGGCCATTGATGAATTGATCGCCCAAGCTAAGGATAAGCAAGGCAACGTGACTAAGGTGACGGGTGAAGAGATCTATAAAGTGGACGCAGATGTGTTCGTCCCTTGTGCAATCGGTGGTGTCATTACAGACGAAAGCATCGAACAATTAAAAGTGAAAGCCGTTTGTGGTGCAGCGAATAACCAACTCCTTGAAGACCGTCACGATAAGGTGCTACAAGAAAAAGGTATTTTATATGCACCAGATTATATCGTTAACGCGGGTGGTCTCATCCAAGTGTCTGATGAACTATACGGGAGTAACAAAGACCGTGTGCTAAGAAAAACGGAATCTATCTTTGAGACCCTATCTCAAATCTTTGAAAAATCAAAAGCGCAATCGATTCCAACCGGTGAAGCGGCTGATCAGCTCGTGGAACAGCGTCTTACGCAACGGCAACAATTTAATAGCTTTTTCACTCACCACCGTAGACCGAAGTGGGACATTCGTTTTTAGGAGGGAGCCATATGACGACAATGGAAGCGGAGTTTCCTGTGGTGCAATATATCTCACCAGAGGGACAATTGAATGCCGATTATGCCCAGACGTATGATCGACAACACCTAATGCTGAGTTATGAAAATATGCTCAAAGCGAGGGTATTTGATCGTAAAGCCGTAAATTTACAAAGACAAGGGCGCATTGGAACATATGCGCCTTTTGAAGGGCAGGAAGCAGCCCAAATTGGGAGTGCGATGGCACTGGAAACATCCGACTGGATGTTTCCATCCTACCGTGATCATGCGGCCACTTTGACTTTTGGACATTCACTGATGAATGTTTTACTTTACTGGGCAGGACGTGTAGAAGGGTGTATGCCACCCGAGGGCAAGCATATTTTTCCACCTTCCGTGCCGATAGCAACTCAAATTCCTCATGCCGTAGGGGCGGCTTGGGCTGAGAAACTTAAGGGCCGTACAGGCGCATCGATCGTATACTTTGGGGATGGTGCAACGTCGGAGGGAGACTTCCACGAGGGATTAAATTTTGCTAGTGTCTTTCATGCCCCTGTCGTATTCTTCTGTCAAAACAATGGATTTGCCATTAGTGTGCCCGTGTCACGTCAAATGAAATCCAAAACGATCGCACAGAAAGCGTTGGCGTACGATATACCGAGTGTTCGTGTGGATGGTAATGACGTTCTTGCCGTTTATGAAGAGACGAAAAAAGCCCTTGATCGAGCTAGAAAAGGAGAAGGACCGACGCTAATTGAAGCCGTTACGTGGCGTTATGGGGCACATACGACGGCCGATGATCCAACGAAATATCGAGACCAGAGTTTAAGTGAAGAAAAACGCGTAGAGGACCCTCTTACGCGAGTGGAACGCATGCTCCGGCACAACGGGGACTGGGATGAAGAGTGGGCTCAGCGTGTGTCTGAGGAAATGTCTGACAGAGTAGACAATGCCGTGAAAGATATGGAGCAATATCCAGCAGCTGAACCTACGTTCATGTTTGACCATATTTTTGAGACGCCGACTTGGCACATACGTGAACAACGAGACTCAATTGAAAGGAAGGAGGGATAAGAATGGGGATGAATACGCTTCAGCACCAACCTAGTGAGACGAATGCAAAACCTGTAGGTCAAACGGAGAAAATGACATTAGTTCAAGCGGTGACAGACGGTTTGAGAACCATGATGTCTGAAGATGAACAAGTCTTAGTCTTGGGTGAAGACGTGGGCACCAATGGGGGGGTATTTAGAGCAACCGATGGTCTCATCAATGAATTTGGTGATAATCGTGTTGTCGATACGCCCCTTGCGGAAGCAGGCATTATTGGCACAAGTATTGGGCTAGCCATGAACGGATTCAAACCAATTGCCGAAATACAGTTTCTAGGGTTTATTTACCCAGGTTTTGAGCAAATTGTGACGCATGCAGCGAGGATTCGTATGAGAACGTCAGGACGCTATACAGTACCAATGGTCATCCGTGCGCCCTATGGTGCGGGTATTCGTGCTCCAGAGATACATTCCGACAGTACAGAAGCGTTCTTCGTTCATTTACCTGGCTTGAAAGTGGTCGCGCCGTCAAGTCCATATGATGCGAAAGGATTACTCATTGCCAGCATTGAAGATCCTGACCCCGTCATATTCCTTGAGCCTATGAAGAGCTACCGAGCTGGAAGAGAAGATGTACCTGTAGAAAAGTACACCGTTGACATTGGTAAAGCGAACGTGGTCAAAAAAGGAGAAGATGTGACTCTCATTTGCTGGGGGAACATGGTGAAACCGACGATGGAAGCGGCTCAAAAAGCGGAAAAAGAAAAAGATATTCAAGCAGAAGTAATAGACCTACGTACCTTATACCCACTGGACAAGGATACCATCGTCCAGTCGGTTGAAAAAACGGGAAGAGTGGTCGTCGTACATGAAGGACATCGCACTGGTGGCGTAGGTGCAGAAATTATTGGACTTATTAATGATCATGCACTCTTTTATTTAAGATCACCGATCGAACGTGTCACAGGTTACGATGTTCATGTGCCACTATTTGCCTTGGAGGACCACTATCTCCCTTCCATTGACCGGGTTTATAAGGGAATTCAAAATGTCCTTGCGTATTAAGGGGGGAAGCGAACAATGTACGAAATGAAATTACACGATATTGGTGAGGGAATGACAGAGGGCGAAGTGGTCCAGCACCTCGTGCAGGTCGGAGACGATGTAGAAGTTGACCAGCCTGTAATGGAAGTCCAAACGGATAAAGTGTGTGCAGAGCTACCTTCTCCTGTGGCAGGGAAAGTGTCTGAGATTACGGTACAGGTGGGAGACATTGTCTCTGTCGGAAGTACCATCTTAGTGATTGATGAGGCTGCGGCAGGATCACAACAACCAGAGCAAAATACCGCTGATTCCCCACATCATATAGCTCAAGATGACCAAGATAGTCATTCCAATCATCAACCACCAGGTGACGCAGCACTCAACAGCCAGGAGCGTTTACGCAATGTGATGGCTGCACCTTATACACGTAAAGTCGCTCGAGATTACGGCATCCAAATCGAACAGATCAAAGGGACAGGACCCAAAGGGAGAATTACCCTTACAGATGTTGAACGGCATGCACACGCATCTGACTCTTCTCATTTAGAAGTGGCCAGTGCACAGGAGGCAGTATCATTACCTCTGAACGATGGGGCGCAAGTAGGGAATAATCAAAACCCATCACCTGACCATACAGTTGGGGAGACTGTACAATCTGTCCCTTCAGAAGGAAAAGTCATCCCGTTTAAGGGACGTCGCAAGCAAATTGCGAACAAAATGACACAGTCTATGTTTACAATCCCGCACGTGACACACTTTGATAAAATTGATATGACACACCTGCTAAAGATCAAGCAAGAATTTGAAGCACAAGCCACAACACAAACGACGCACAATCTTATAGAAGAAGATGTGAAACCGACTAAAATCTCTATTATGGCATTTGTTTTGAAAGCAATTGCTGTCAGTTTACAGCAACACACCATATTCAACGCCAAGTTAAACGAAGATAAAGAGGAAATATACCTCGAACCCCATGTGAATCTAGGGGTGGCGGTCGACTCGGAGGAAGGCCTCATCGTGCCTGTCATACCCGAAGTAGAATCCAAGTCTATCTTAGAAATCAATGCGCTAATGAAACAATTGACCAAAAAGGCGCAGCAGAATGAACTGTCCCCACAGGAGCTTAAAGGGGGAACCTTTACGGTCAGTAATGTTGGCCCTATTGGAAGCATGTTTGCCACCCCGATCATCAATCATCCGGAAGTAGGCTTATTGGCCTTTCACCAAATGGAAGATATGCCGGTCGTGAGGAATAATGAGATTGTGATCCGCTCAATCCTTAACTTTTCTATGTCCTTCGACCATCGAGTGGCAGATGGGGTAGCAGCCGTTCAGTTTACCAACCAGATTAAGCATTTGCTCGAGAATCCGATGCAACTGTTTGTCCATTTAAAATAGATAGAGCGGTGATGGTGCTAATTATAAAAACTGTTGGAGACATGTTTCTCCAACAGTTTTTTTTACTAAGATACGGCAACCTAGATCTTTTAGAACTAAAGGAAAGATACGCCTATACCAAGCGTTTTCCCTGTTCCACTATTCTGTAATACCGTTCGCTTTAAAGGTTTTGGCATTTTCAACGTAAGTGTCTGAGGACATTCTTAAGATCTCAAGATCCTCCTCTGTGCATTCACGAACCACTTTACCAGGGCTCCCCATCACAAAAGAATAGTCGGGTATATGCTTACCAGGTGGAATGAGGGTATTGGCAGCAATAAAACATTTTTCACCAATGGTGACACCGTCCAAGATAGTCGCCCCCATCCCGATCAAGCTTCCACTTTTTATTTTACAGCCATGTAGTATCACATTATGTCCGACAGTGACATCATTCTCAATCTCGAGGGGATAGCCTTCATAGAGATGACAAGTCGTGTTATCTTGAATGTTCGTCCGTTCACCGATCCTGATCGGTCCTTCATCTCCTCGTAATACCGCGTTAAACCACACCCCTGAATCCTTTCCAATATGAACGTCCCCAATCACTCGCGCACCTGGCGCTATGTAAACGCTGTCATGCAAGGTTGGTTTTTTTCCATTCAACTTGTAAATCATATAAATGTGCAGGCCCCTTTCATGATAAGTTGATTCATAATTAAAAATGATTTCATTGTGAAAAAAAAGATCTTAATATAGCCTTCAACTATGTTTCATTATATCATGTAAAGGATAAGAAGAGAGTATAGAATCCATGGAATAGGGAGGAGTGAAGTCAATGTCTACTGCTGAACATTATGATCTCATTATCATTGGTGCTGGAACTGTTGCTTTTGATGGCATGCGTGAAGCGAAAGCCTTAGGTGCTCAGAAAATTATGATGGTTGAAAAGGATAAACTCGGTGGCACATGCCTGAACTGGGGATGAATGCCGAAGAAGGCCTTGGTAAGGTCTTTGGAGGTTTTTAACACAGTCAAACGAGCGGACACATTCGGTGTATCGACACAAGACACGAAGCTAGAATGGAAAAAAGTGTTAGAGAGACAACGGCATATCATCGGTCAATTCGTTGATTCAAAGACACCTTATCTAAAGGAACGCAATGTAGATGTCGTTGAAGGGACAGCAACTTTTACAGACAGCCATACAATTAAAGTGGGTGAGCAGGCTTATAGTGCAGATAAATTTCTCATTGGGGTTGGTTCCAAGACGCGCGTCCTTCCGATAGAGGGATATGGTCACACGATAACAAGCCGAGACATATTTAACCTCGAGGTGCTACCCGCCTCGATGGTCATGATTGGGGGCGGTGTCATCAGCATGGAATTTGCCCATATTCTAAATGCCGCTGGTGTGGACGTGACTATTGTGCAAAGAGGGCCACATTTATTAACCCACCTTGATACCGAAAGTGCTGAATACATTGAGCGCATCTCAGAGGAAAAAGGCATGACCGTACTGACTCAAGCGACCGTCACGAGAATTGAGAATGTAGGTCATCAGAAAACAGTACATATTCAGAAAGATGGACAAGACCATCAGCTCAAAACGGATATGGTCTTCATGGGAACAGGTCGTGTCCCAAACGTTGAAGGTCTCGGACTAGAACAAGCGGGTGTGGCGTACACAGAACAAGGAATAGAAGTCAACGCGTTCCTTCAAACCAAAGCAGAGCATATCTATGCAGCAGGTGACTGTATTGGTGACTTAATGCTTACCCCCGTAGCAGCATATGAAGCCAAACTCGCCATGAGAAACGCCTATAAAGGAAACCATCAAAAAGTTGATTACGCTATTATACCGCATGCCGTATTTACCATGCCGTCTGTTTCAGGCATCGGACTCACAGAAAAACAAGCCAATGAACAAGGTATCGACTACCATGTGAACAAAATGCCCTTTAAACACAGTGGTACAGCTATTATTCTCGGGGAAAAAGCAGGATACGCCAAAATACTCACCGATAAGCAGACGCACAAGGTTATTGGCGCCCACATCGTTGGTCATAAAGCGGATGAGATGATTCACGAGTTTGCCATAGCCATGAAGGGTGAACTGACGATTCATCAAATGGCTGAACTTGTCCAAGTACACCCGACGTTGTCCGAAAACCTGATCGAACTGACATTCCAAGGCTCCCAAGATTTAAACACAGGACATGACATCTAATCTATGATAAAATAATGGCACAAACATTGTAGTAGAGAGATGACTATCCTCTAGGGGTGGTCATCTTTTATAAAGTTTAGGGAGGAATTTATCATGAAAATGATGGACGCAAATGAAATTATCTCTTTTATACAGAACAGTGAAAAATCAACACCCGTTAAAGTACATATTAAAGGTGACCTTGATAGTATTGATTTTGGGACTAACACCAAAACCTTTATTACAGGTCAAGTAGGCACATTGTTTGGAGAATGGAAGGACATCCATGAAGCGATTCAAGCGAACCAAGACAAGATAGAAGATTTTGTTGTCGAGAACGACCGTCGTAATTCTGCTATACCCCTTCTAGACATGAAAAATATTCATGCCAGAATTGAACCGGGTGCCATCATCCGCGACCAAGTTGAAATCGGAAATAACGCTGTCATCATGATGGGAGCATCCATCAACATCGGTGCTGTCATCGGTGAAGGAACCATGGTGGATATGAACGTTGTGATCGGTGGACGAGGCACGGTTGGTAATAACTGTCATATTGGCGCTGGTGCTGTGATCGCTGGGGTTATCGAACCCCCTTCCGCTTCACCCGTTGTCATCGAAGACGAAGTTGTCATCGGTGCAAACG
This sequence comes from Caldalkalibacillus salinus, assembly GCF_016745835.1. Classification (NCBI taxonomy): domain Bacteria; kingdom Bacillati; phylum Bacillota; class Bacilli; order Caryophanales; family Bacillaceae; genus Caldalkalibacillus; species Caldalkalibacillus salinus. The sequence goes on from NZ_JAERVL010000004.1 coordinate 201,896, forward strand.
CCGTTATTTTAGAAGGCGTGCGCGTTGGAAAAGGCTCCGTCGTGGCAGCCGGAGCAATCGTCACCGAAGATGTCCCTGAAAACGTTGTAGTCGCAGGTACACCTGCCCGCGTCATCAAAAAAATCGATGACCAAACCAAAAACAAAACAGAAATTAAAGCAGAACTTCGCCAACTCAACCAAGACTAAATCAACCTCAAGGCAAAAGGTCCTTCAAAAGGAGGGCCTTTTTTCAAATTACCAAGTTGGAAAGCAACTGGTACCTAATGAAGCCAAAGTAGCATTCTTCCTTTAAACGAAGCCATGGTGGCCCTGCGTTCTTCCTATGAGCGAAGCTCGAGAAGAAAAGGAGGGCTACCATGGAAGGTGCTAGTAACGAGCTGAGCCAAGGCAGCCCTGTTCTTCCTATGGGCGAAGCATGAGAAGAAAAGAGTGTCTATAACAGATTTCAAAGTATTGAACCATGGTAGCCCCGCGTTCTTCCTATGGGCGAAGCTCGAGAAGAAAAGGAGGGCTACCATGGAAGGTGATAAGTAACGAAAGTAAGTAACGAAAGTAAGTAACGAAAGGAGGGGCCCAACACATGAACCCTTTCATTAAAATCAGACGAGACCTACACCAAATTCCTGAACCAGGATTCCAAGAACATAAAACCCAAGCCTATCTTTTAGAGTATATACACAAACTCCCCCAGGACCACATCGAATATACGACATGGAAAACAGGCATCTTAGTGCGAGTTAGAGGAAAAGCGCCAACTCAAACGATCGGTTATCGCGCAGACATGGACGGTTTGCCCATTCGGGAAGAGACAACTTATGATTTTCCTTCCCAGCATCAAGGGATGATGCATGCCTGTGGTCATGATTTGCACATGTCAATTGCACTCGGTGTTCTCACACATTTTGCCTCAAACCCTGTTGATGACCACCTCCTCTTTATTTTTCAGCCGGCGGAAGAAGGACCTGGTGGTGCGGAACCGATGTTGTCCAGCGAAGAGTTTAGAATTTGGAAGCCCAACATAATATTTGCCTTACACATTGCACCTGAGCTACCCGTCGGTACGATTGCGACCAAGGAAGGCATTTTATTTGCCAACACGTCCGAGTTGTTTATCGATTTGCACGGGCGGGGAGGACATGCAGCTTACCCCCATTTAACGAACGATATGGTGGTGGCGGCCAGCCATCTTGTGACTCAGCTACAAACGATTGTGTCCCGCAACGTCGACCCTTTAGATTCAGCCGTGGTGACAATTGGTACGATAGAGGGTGGAACAAAACAGAACATTATTGCCGAACATGCTCGGATCGAAGGGACCATTCGCACGTTATCGATGGAAGCGATGCAAAAGGTGAAACAGCGTATTGAAACAATCGTTCATGGGCATCAACTATCTTTTCACTGTCAAATGAACATCGATTATGGCGCAAATTATTGCCAAGTATATAACGATACAACGTTATCTCGGGAGTTTATAAAATGGGCGCAGGAGCAATCTAACGTCAAGCTGATTGAGTGTAGAGAAGCTATGACAGGTGAAGATTTTGGTTACTTTCTAAAAGAGATTCCGGGCTTTATGTTCTGGCTAGGGGTTGAAACACCGTTTGGTTTACACCATGCCAAATTAGAACCTCAAGAGGAAGCGATAGACGTAGCAATTAACACGATCACTGAGTATCTACAATGGAAAGGGACATCAACATGAATCGTTTAGAACAATTAATAAACGAAAATGTACAAGGGATACAGATCTCAGGCATTCGGCAATTTTTTAATAAAGTGGCTGCATACCCAGATGCTGTTCAGCTGACGATTGGTCAGCCAGACTTTCCAACGCCTGAGCATGTCAAAGAAGCGGGCAAAAAAGCGATAGATCATAATCACACTACCTATACACCTAACGCAGGTCTACTGTCCTTAAGGGAAGCGGCAGCACAATTTATGCGTCATAGATACGACCTTCATTACGATGCTAACACGGAGGTCATTGCCACTATTGGGGCCAGTCAGGCTATTGATATCACCTTTAGAACGATTTTAGAACCAGGGGCAGAAGTGATTCTACCGGCTCCTGTGTATCCAGGTTATGAACCGATTATTCACTTATGTGGGGCTACTCCTGTTTTTGTCGATACATCAGCCACAGACTTTAAAATCACAGCAGAGCAAATCAAAACGCATTTAACAGAAAAGACGAGAGCCATTGTCTTACCATACCCGTCTAACCCGACTGGGTGTACGCTCGACCGGGATGAAATGAGCGCGATTGTCGAGGTCCTACGTGATAAGGATTTATTCATTCTCTCAGACGAAATATATTCAGAACTGATATATGACCAGTCCCATGTGTCTATCGCCCAATATCCAGAATTACGGGACAAAACCATCGTAATTAACGGCTTGTCTAAGTCACATGCAATGACCGGTTGGCGTATGGGTTTTGCATTTGCACCGGCATTTCTAGCCAAGCATATGCTTAAGGTTCACCAGTATAATGTCAGCTGTACGAGTTCAATCAGTCAACATGCAGCGATTGAGGCGCTAACCGTGGGAGAACGAGATGCAGAGGAAATGAAACGTGTATATGCACGCAGACGAGATTATATGATCAAGCGACTAGAGGATATGGGCATCGACTTTGTCAAACCGAGTGGTGCGTTCTATATATTCCCCTCTATTAAAAAGTGGCAGAGACCATCTTTTGATTTCGCCTCACAATTACTAGAAGAGCAGAAACTCGCCATCGTACCAGGCAGCGCTTTTTCAAATTACGGGGAAGGCTATGTCCGTATATCGTATGCTTATCATGATGACATTTTAGAAGAGGGTGCTGATCGATTACAACGTTTCCTCCATTCGCTATCTTAGGCGGAACGATAGAGATCATATCGGGGCTAAGGACCTATTATGATCAAGCACACGGAATATACCCCTGAAACTTGGCACGTGATGTATCGTACTATTAAGAATAGGAAAGGAGGAAGCACTCATGTTGGCAGATCTGAATGAACGGTTAGAAACGGTCGTAGATCAGAAAAGACAAAAAGCAAAATGGACGGCAATGTATCGGGAACTAGAAGCGCAATTGAAGGAAGAAGAGCAGAAGGAAAAGCGCCTAGGACATCTCTTGGAAAAAGAAGAGGAAGATGTTAAAAAGCTAGAAGGGTTGTCGGTGTCTAACTTCCTTTACACGGTGATTGGAAAAAAGTTAGAGCGTCTAGAAAAAGAAAGACAAGAGGCGGTGGCCGCAAAATTAAAGTATGATGAAGCCGTACATACGGTGGAAGATATGAAATCAGAAATGATTGAACTCTCATCTTTACTGGCCCCACTTCATCATGTCGATCAAACATACGAGACACTATTACAGGAAAAAGAGGCGCTGATTAAGGATACAGCCACGGTTTGGTCGGAAGAATTATTTGCACTTTCAGAGAAAAAGGCAGAGTTGAGCTCTGAATTAAAGGAATATGATGAAGCGATTCAAGCGGGACAATCTGCCCTATCGAAGCTCTCGCATGTGATAGAATCTCTGGATAAAGCGAAGGGATGGTCGACCTTTGATCTATTCGGCGGGGGATTAATCTCTACAGCGATAAAGCATGATCATCTCGATACGGCGAAGGGTGAAATACACAGCGCACAAAATGCCCTAAGAAAATTTGAGTCCGAGCTCAAGGACATCCAAAGACAGTTTGGGCATGTACATATTGACATTGGTGAATTTTTATCATTTGCCGATTACTTTTTCGACGGTTTTATTGTGGATTGGACGGTGCACGGAAAAATAAATGATTCCCTTGAACAAGCAGAACAGGTCTATCACCAAGTAGACGATGTGGTAAGAGAGATTAATAAAGAGCGTGAAAAAATACACCGTGAACGTGAGCAAACGGAACATCGTAGAATTGATACTATAAAAAAGGCGCAATAATATTTTATTAAAAATACGGGATAGGTAAAAATGACGTCTATCTCCGGCTCCTTCAGATGTCATATATGAATGGTGTATCGCTTTACAACTTGCACATTTTCACCTTTTATGATAAATATGTATTAAGCTTGATTTATCTAACATGCGATTTAGAAGCGACGTCTATAAGAATTAAAAACAGACAACAACATACGTTTTACCGCTAGGGGTGCTCTTTGTAGCTGAGAGAGGCGTTGGCCTTAACCCTTGAACCTGATCTAGATCATACTAGCGTAGGGAAGTGGTGGTCGAACCGGTAGTTGTTTATCCCAAATGAGCCAAGTGGTTCAAGTGTAAGTGTATAACTAAAAGAAACTTGAACACTTTTACTGGCATTATTGGGATATCATCGACGGAGTGACGTCTATACATTAGAAGTTAACCACTTTCCTTTTACGGAAGGTGGTTTTTTATATGTTTGAAACGTTTAGGGTCAGATTAGAGGGAGGTCGACCGGAAAGGAGGCAATAAGTCAAAGTGTCAATACAAATTAAACAGCAAACGTTAGACCACTTAATGCAGCAGGTGGACACACGGAAGGACGAACTTATCGAGTTACTGAAAACACTCATCACCTTTGAGACACCTAGTCCGCCTGCAAGAAACACTTCAGAAGCGCAAAGGTTTATCGCTCAGTATCTCAGAGATATGGACTTTGAGACCGATATGTGGGAGGTATATCCTGGAGACCCAAATGTGGTGGGGGTTAAGAAGGGCATACACTCACAGACGTATCACAGCTTAATCATCAATGGACATATTGACGTGGCCGAAGTGGATGATGAAGGGTGGACGTCCTCCCCTTTTGAGCCGTTGGTGAAGGATGGCAGAATTTACGGCAGAGGATCAGCTGATATGAAGGGGGGCATGGCTGGCGTCCTTTTTGCGCTAAAGCTACTAGAACAGAACGGTATTCAATTGCCAGGCGATGTCATACTGCAATCAGTTATAGGAGAAGAGGTTGGAGAAGCGGGGACGCTTGAGTGTTGTCGCAAGGGCTATGGTGCTGATTTTGCAATCGTGGTCGATACGAGTGATTTGAACATTCACGGTCAAGGGGGTGTCATAACCGGGTGGATCACTATTAAGAGTCCAACTACCTTTCACGACGGCACACGGCGTCACATGATACATGCTGGTGGTGGCCTTTTTGGGGCTAGTGCGATTGAAAAAATGGCAAAGATCATTCAAGGCTTACAAGAACTGGAGCGTCACTGGGCGGTGACAAAATCTTATCCCGGTTTTCCTCACGGTACGAATACAATTAATCCCGCTGTCATAGAAGGTGGACGCCACCCGGCCTTTATTGCAGATGAATGTAAGCTGTGGGTGACGGTACACTTTTACCCGGATGAGTCACACCAGCAGGTTGCACAGGAAGTAGAAGACTATATACGGCAAGTCGCCGCAGCAGATCCCTGGCTCAGGGAGCATCCACCTACGTTTGAGTGGGGGGGAACCTCTATGATTGAAGACAAAGGTGAAATTTTTCCGTCATTGGACATCGACATCGAACATCCCGGTGTGCAATCACTCATGTCTGCCCATCAGTCAGTTGTAGGAGAAGCACCAAAGGTTGGCATGTCAACGTCAGTTACGGATGGAGGATGGCTGGGAGAAGCCGGTATACCAACGGTTATCTATGGCCCTGGAGAGATGCGTGAAGCACACTCTGTTAACGAAAGTTTAAGCATTGCGCAACTGATCCACTTTACCAAGGTCATGGTTCAAACGATCTACACCTGGAGCCACCAGAAAAAAACATAGATACATAATGAAAGGGGATAAATGTGTGATGACATTTACAGATCGCTTACATCAAAAAGTTCACCCCATATGGGAAGCGAATCATCAACATCCGTTTGTGCAAGAGATAGGTGAGGGCACTTTAGATGTAAAGAAGTTCAGATACTTTATGATTCAAGACTATTTATATCTTAAAGACTTTGCCAAGCTATTTGCCTTAGGGGCGGTTAAGGCTGACGATGTGCGCACCATGGGGGAGTTTGCCAAATTGCTAGACGCTACGCTCAATGTAGAGATGGATGTTCACCGTCAATATGCCAAAAAGTTTGATATTACCGCTGAGGAATTAGAGGAAGCAGAGCCGGCAGCGGTGACGCTTGCTTACTCTCATTACATGCTTCAAGTCGCACAAAACGGGACCCTACCTGAACTGATTTGTGCTCTTTTACCCTGTATGTGGAGTTACTCTGAAATAGGGAAAGCGTTAAGTGAGATCCCTGGTGCGAGTGAGCATGAGTTCTATGGCGAATGGGTCCAAATGTATGCCTCTGAAGAGTTTGGTCAACTAGCGAATTGGCTTATTGATGAGCTTAATCTTCTAACTGAAGGGAAGCCTGAGCAAGAGTTGGCCCACTTAGAGAATATATTCGTGCGCACGAGTAAGTTTGAGTACATGTTCTGGGATATGGCGTATCAAGAACAAACATGGCCTGTGTCTAACGAAGGGCTTGTCACAAAATAAAAATGGAACGTGTTTTACGCGTCGGCTAGGACACGGGAAGGAGTTATGACAATGAAAAAAAGATTAACACTCACAGATATCCTGGTCACCATTGTTATCTCTGTGGTTTTTGCTATTATTTATAAGCTTTGGGGGCCCGTTTCAGATTTAGTGTCTCCCCTCGGTTTACACTTCGATGAACTGATATACGGTATGTGGTTTATTGCAGCTACGGTAGCATTTCTAATCATACGCAAACCGGGGGTGGCCCTTCTAGCCGAAACGGCGGCTGCTTCTGGGGAATATATTGTAGGTTCTCAGTACGGCCTAGAAGTCTTACTGTACGGTGTATTGCAGGGGCTTGGGGCAGAAATTATTTTCGCGCTATTCCTTTACCGCTCGTTCAGCATATTTACTGCATCGCTCGCAGCGTTAGGGGCCACAGCAGGGTCCTTCGTCATGGATGTCCTGAGGGGCTATATTACAGATCTCGAGCCTTGGAATCTTGTGCTATTAGTCACTGCCCGAAGTGTCGGTGCGATTGTTATTGCGGGAGTGTTTGCATACTATCTGGTGAAGGCAATAGAAAAGACAGGGGTCACCGACTCGCTGCGTCCAGTGTCATCTCAAGATTATAAGGCGCTCGATGAAGATTTGTAAAATGGCCATGGCAGGCGAAGGATGACATATAAAAGGGTGAATCTAACATGTCTCAAGTAATAACAGAAGTACAACAATTGCGTTTGAAATTTCCTGGGCAATCACAGCTGTTGTTTAAAGATATGACGCTCTCAGTTGAAAAAGGAGAAAAGGTTTTACTTCTGGGACCAAGTGGATGTGGAAAGTCAACCGTCTTACAAGTGCTATCAGGATTAATTCCACACACCATTGAAGTCCCCTTCAAAGCAAATAAGATAGAGACGCCTCAATCGTGGGGTTATGTGTTTCAAGACCCTGATACGCAGTTCTGTATGCCCTATGTTGATGAAGAAATTGCTTTTGTCTTAGAAAATCTCAACGTCCCTCATGAGAAAATGGAGGGTTATATCTCACATTATATACACAAGGTTGGGCTCCAATTAGGCGATCTCCATACAGGAATTCAAACCTTGTCCCAAGGTATGAAGCAGCGTTTGGCCCTGGCATCGGTACTTGCTTTAGAGCCTGAGGTTCTCTTTTTAGATGAGCCTACGGCTTTGTTGGATCCAGACGGTACGAAACAGATTTGGGAGACATTGAAAAGTGTCACAGAAGATAAGACCGTGATTATTGTAGAACATAAAATCGATCATATTATGGGTTATGTCGATCGTGTGATTCTCTTTAATAATCAGGGGGAAATATTGGCGAACGATCGACCTGACACTATTTTTGAACAATACAGAGACGCATTGGATACGTACGGGATATGGCACCCTGCTGTATGGGATCATTTTAAGGCCGCATCTTTAGATAAAGGGGCTCCGCTCTTGGGTGCAACCTTAGATGAGACGGAGGATGGGGAATCAAGCTTTGTAGAAGAGCCAGATCTACGTCGTACCAATCGAGGTAAAAAGACACGTGATACTATGTCAAGTCTTGGATTTGATCAACATGACACAACTCAAGTAGAAATCTCACATTTAACAGGCTTTCGAGGGAAACACCCCAAAATCAAGATACCAGAAGTTGATATACAAGGTAAAGAATGGATCTGTGTCGTCGGCGAAAATGGGGCGGGTAAAAGCACGTTGTTGCACGCCCTCATGCAACTGATTCGAACAGAAGGAACATACCGCTTGAACGGTCAAGACATCTCCCAATATCCTAATTTAGCTACTGAATACGCTTTTGTATTTCAAAACCCAGAATTTCAGTTTGTGACGAATACCGTCTACGATGAGATGGCTTATGGGCTACGCCAAGAGAAACAGGCGGAAGAACAGATCGATCAGACCGTGCAGGCATTTCTTCGTTTTTTCTCACTTGAGGGTAAAGAGAAACAGCACCCATATCAATTATCAATGGGACAGAAACGTCGCTTAAGCGTCGCTTCTGCTCTCGTTCAAAATCAAGGTGTGCTCCTATTAGATGAACCGACTTTTGGTCAGGATGCCAAAAATACGTTTAATATGTTAGCGCAATTTGAGACACTACGACATCAAGGAAAGACGATCATCATGGTGACTCACGATGAGCATATAATAGAGCACTTTGCTACTCGTTTGTGGGAAGTAAAAGACGGAGTCCTTGTATTAGACCAAGTTCTCAATCCAGATGAACAGCGACACCAAGAGGAAGAAAAAGAACATAAGGAAAACAAACAGTATGGGGAAACGAAAGCGAAAGTGAGTGAACAAAATGAGGTGGAGGGAAGTACGGGATGTCTATCGACTTAAGCTATCAAGAAACATGGATGCATAAAGCTAACCCTAGCTTAAAACTGGTGCTGTTCCTTATCCTCATGGTGACATTACTATTTATCCACCGTTTGGACTATTTAATATACTTTACGGTATTCCCTTTAGCTTTACTCTTTTTATTCACAGGCCACCCTATAAAAAGGGTCTTACTGTTCTCCATTCCATTTGTCCTACTGTTTATCTCCACGTCGACCTCTATGATTTTCTTTGGCAAAGGAGATACAACATGGTTTCATTGGGGACTCGTGCACATTACAGAAGAGAGTTTCTACCGAGGGATACACTTAGGATTTCGTGCTCTAAACTATGCCATAATAGGTTTGGTTTTCGCCTTAACCACTAGACCGGTCAATCTCTTCTATTCACTCATGCAACAGATGAAGTTAGCCCCTCGGTATGCGTATAGTTTCATGGCCGCTGTACGTCTGTTACCCATCGCCTTCGAAGAATTTCAAACGTTACGTTACGCGTATAAGGTACGAGGGGTGCAACATGAGAAGGGCTTGAAAGGGATGTATGAGAAGCTGAAGTTTTACGCTATCCCACTCCTTGCCCAAAGCATACGACGAGCTCAAAGAATCGCTTTGGCTATGGAAGCCAAACAGTTCACTAACGGCAGACGTACCCATTATTATCGTATCGGTTTTAGCAGACATGATCTCACATTAGTGCTATGCGTTATGATGAGTATTTTGTCAGCCTACTTATTCAGTCAATATTTACCCTATACAGGGGTTGAAGACGTCAGGTACTACGATTAAATCCCAATTTGAATAGAGAAAAAACCACACCATTTGAAATATTAAGGACAATTTGAAATATTAAAGGAGGAAGACATATGACATTTACACAGAAAATAAGGCAGGATGCAGACCCTATCTGGCAGGCGAGCTTTGACCATCCCTTCGTTAAGGGAATTGGAGACGGGGGATTACCACTCGATCGTTTTCGTTTTTATGTCCTTCAGGACTCATACTATCTCAGTCAATTTGCACGCGTTCAAGCCCTCGGTGCAGCGAAGACAGATGATTTTTACATCACTAAGAGAATGGCCGTTCATGTTCAAGGGACGTACGAAGCTGAGCACGCCTTACATGATACATTTATGAAGAAACTCGATATCACTAAAGAAGAAATCAAACAGTTCAAACCTGCACCAACCGCGTATGCCTATACGTCGCATCTTATGAGAGCAGGATATAACGGACACTTGGGCGATATCATCGCCGCGCTATTACCTTGCTATTGGTTGTATTATGAAATCGGAGAAAAATTACAAGGGGCCACACCACAAGAACCGATTTATCAAGAATGGATTGCGGCTTACGGAGGAGACTGGTTCCGTGAACTTGTTGAGGAGCAAATCAACAATTTAGACACAATTGCCGAACAAGTCACGCAAGCTGAACGCGATCGAATGCAGGAACACTTCATGATTAGTAGTCAGTATGAGTATGCCTTCTGGGATATGGCTTATAAAAAAGAGCAATGGCCTGTCAATGTGGGCATAACGGTATCATAACGATCGTTCTTTAATAAATTATACTTCTATCATGCCACCATCAAGTCGGCGGAAATGACGCAAGGATGCTAATTCCTCCACAAACTTGAGGGTGGCTTGATCTTTCGATTTGGCTTCAATCATGATGTCTGCGTCACGTCCAAAGGCAACCAAATCCTTGATAAACGGGAGAGCAAAAGTGAGATCAACATCTTCGGCGTGTGATCGATACTCTTTCTCAGATTTGGGTGAGGATAAATGGAATTTAGGCCTGTCATGAAAGCCTTCCCAAGAGTCGTAAATACGAGGCAGAAGATCTTCCACTTCCTCTTGGCCTGGATTTGCCCAGTGGTGGTGATAATCAAAAACAATCGGAAAACCGTGTCGTTCGCAAATGTCCAGCGTCTCTAACGCCGTGTAAGTTTTATCATCGTTCTCAAGGGTTATTTGCCGTCTGATAGTCTCATCAAGCTTCACAATGTTCTCATCAAACCTTGACACAGCCAGAGCCTTATCCCCATACACCCCACCCACGTGGATGTTAATATTCCCTTCCTTATGTAATCCCATCGCTTCAAGCATGTCATAATGATAAGTCATATCGCTAATGGCATTCTCTGTGATGTGTGGTTTATCACTTGTAAATACTGTAAACTGATTGGGATGAAAACTCACACGTAAACCAAATTGGCGTACAACGTCGCCAATCTCTTTAAAAAGATGTCCAAAAGGCGTGAGATAATCCCACCGAGCTTCAGGATGTGTGGCCAACGGAACGAGAGAAGAAGACATACGATAGACGTCAATACCATGAGCAATATTATAGTACAAAGCTCTGAGCGTACTCTTCAGATTTTTCTCCGTAGCTAAATATAACTTTTCCTTTCGCGACTCGTGATCAAGCTTTTTCCACTGCGTAAAAGTCAACGTCCGCGAAGGAGACGCTTCCCATAAGGATAAAGCCCTCGACACATACCCAAAACGCAGAATCATGAAAGTCACCCCAGTTAGTCCTTCATTGATTAGAAATCACCATTAGCTTACTGTCAAAGTGTCAAAATTTATACGTTAAGAAACTTAAGTGTAGGAAAAACTCGTGAAGGATATGTTAGCCATTACTCAGTACGATGTTACTTTCCCCATCGATGAATGTCTGATATGACGATAATAGACGCCAGTTTGTGAACATATTATAATGGCAATAATAATATAATAGGGAGGATTCAAGAAATGACAGTCAATTACTCAAAAGGGCGTTTAACGAAAGGTAGAAGAAAAGCGATTGGTAAACGCCGGAGAGTGAGTGCAAGTCAAAGTAAAGGTGTGTCGGTGAAGCCCATGGAGAACAAAGCGATTAGGCGTAAAAACTTTCGGGTAGGAGCAAAAAGCGGTTTTACACTTCCTATCGATCTACTAGAGCGTAACGGGATTAAAGTGGGAGACCAAGTGGAAGTGACCGAGAAGGATGGTGAAATCAGCATCCGTAAAGTTAAACAAAAACCGCTATCAAAAGGCATTAGCCCAGATTTCTATGAGACTTTAGAGCGCAATTCCAAGCGTTATGACGAAGCGTTAAAAGGATTAGTGGAGAGGTAATGCGTTATGTCACCATTGAGGAAGTAATCACCATTAACAAATTTGTTATTAAAAATTATTCACCTAATGAACCTATTGGAGTTCAATCACAGGAGTTACTGGAATCGGCGGTGTACCGACCACAGCAAACGTTGTTTGAGCAAGATGCGTATCCGGATATATTTCAAAAGGCAGCTGCCTTATTTGAATCTTTAGTCAAAAACCACCCTTTTCTAAACGCAAATAAACGGACGGCTGTTCTAGCTATGACACAGTTCTTATCATATAATGGGTATGTTTTTAAAATGGCAACTCAAAAAGAGATAGAGGATTTTACAGTCGATGTCGCTAACAGAAATTTGTCGTTTGAGGAAATCACAGGTGTAATTAAGAGGTCATCTAAAAATGAGGATGAAAGGTGAATCATTCTAAAAGTAGGGTGGGTGGAATGCTTCACCTCATTGTGTCCCACCACCGTTATCCGTGGTACATGTGTTGGAGGTAAAGTTAGCAATCTTCCCAACGGTACAACCTTTGAGCGAAGCTCGAGTTGTGAAGTTTGGGGTAGCACCTCAAAGTATCGCAGTTTAAAAAAAGGTGCGCCTTAACGGAGCAACCTTTGAGTGAAGCTCGAGTTGCGATGTTTTGAAGAGCACCCCAAATCGTCTCAAATAAATGGTGCTCCTTAACGGAGCAACCTTTGAGTGAAGCTCGAGTTGCGGAGTTAGAGGAGCACCTTGTTGCACCTATAACACCATCGCCGCAATCAACCCGAAAATAATCAACGGTATATTATAATGGATAAACGTTGGCACACACGTGTCCCAGATATGATCATGCTGCTTATCAGCATTTAGACCCGCGGTCGGTCCCAGGGTACTATCAGATGCCGGGGAACCAGCATCACCAAGGGCACCCGCCGTGCCAATGAGGGCAATGATCGCCATGTGACTAAACCCTAATTCCATAGCAAACGGAACAAAAATGGTGGCTAAAATAGGAATCGTTGAGAATGAAGAGCCGATCCCGATCGTGACAAGCAAGCCAATGAGAAGCATGAGCAATGCAGCAAGGAATTGATTGTGACCGACGAGCTGTACACCATGCTGCACAAGTGCATCAATGTCCCCTGTTTCTCGCAACACCTCAGCAAAACCGGCTGCGGAAATCATTACAAATCCGATAAAGGTCATCATTTTCATCCCATTTGTCAGGACTTCATCAGATTCACGGAAACTAAATGCCCCGCTAAAGTATAACAACAGAATCCCACTTAAAGCGCCAAAGACCATTGAATCCGTATAGACCTGGGTGAACAGCGCCAGCATAATGGCTGCAAAGGCAAAACCAATAGAACGCCCCGTATAGGATTTTTCAGATTGTGATGCCTCATCGTTACCAAGCTTGGCTTCTTGGTACTGGCGTGGCTTGCGGTAAGTAACAAAAACAGCCACTAATAACCCTATTAGCATTCCTAACGCTGGAAGGACCATCGCACGAGGAACGAATGCCATATCAACACTGACCCCATTACCCCCTATATTACTGGCAATGATATCATGGAAGATCAACCCGTAACCGAAGGGTAACCACATGTAAGCCGTGACCAATCCAAATGTGAGAATACAAGCCACAACACGTCTATCTAATTCTAGTAGGTTAAGCACCTTAAGTAACGGCGGAACTAAAATCGGAATAAAAGCGATATGAACAGGAATCACGTTCTGAGAGAAACAAGCCATAATCAATAGAATAAGAAGCAATAAGACCTTTGTATACGTACTTTGTTTCGTTTCTCCTTCCCGCCCCACTAACTTCGTGCACATCTTAACAAAGAGTTGAGGAAGTCCAGTTTTGGATACGGCAAAAGCAAAAGCGCCCAACAGAGCATAACTCAGTGCAATATTGGCACTTGCGCCTAGTCCCGATGTGAACGTGTTTAACGTTTCGCTAAGCCCCAATCCTCCAAATAAACCTCCGACGACGGCACCGATAATGAGTGCAATCACAACATGTACACGAGCCAAACTTAAGCCTAGCATGACCACTACGGCCATTAATACTGCATTCATTAGTATCCTCTCCCATCGTAATCATATCGTTCATGACATGATGTTTTTCATATAAAACGTAATGACAACAAGATGTACAATTAAATGCTTTAGTTTGTTAAATTGCTAATGAGTCAAAGCAACAATAAATTTAACATAGCGCCATAGGACTGTCAATTGCAATATATGACAGTCAGTTACGTGAAGAAGAACTCATGGTATAATAGTAGGCATATACATAAAGTAAATCCCGTGTCTCACTAGCTAGACACTTTTTATTTTTCTATTTTTTCTAGGAAGAATAAAGCTGCAGCAGGAGGCGCGTATATACGTTATAAAAAGGAGAGGATCGCAGTGAGTGAGAAGTGCACCTTAGGTATGATTTATGGTGGAAAATCAAGTGAGCATGAAGTCTCTTTATTAACCGCTTTTTCTGTAATGGAAGCTGTCGATTACAATAAATACGATGTCTTACCTATATACATTCAACTGGACGGTACATGGGTGAGAGGACAACGTTACACTTCCAAGCCGTCTTCTTTACAGGAAGTGAGACTGAAAGCAGGGGAGACGGTGTCTTTATTTGACCTCAAACAGGATATAGATGTTGCTTTTCCTGTTATCCACGGTCCTTATGGTGAAGATGGGACGTTACAGGGGCTTCTTGAGATGATCGATGTGCCCTATGTCGGCTCAGGCGTTCTCGGGTCCTCGCTCGGGATGGATAAAGTGATGATGAAGCACATGTTTGCTCATTTTGACTTACCACAGTGTAAGTACTTGTCTTTCACGCGTCATGAGATCAAAACAAATGAAGCACAAGTCACCAATGAAGTGGAGGAAACATTAGGATTTCCTTGTTTCGTCAAACCTGTTAACCTAGGTTCAAGTGTGGGAATATCCAAGGCCAAAGACAAAACGGCATTAGTGAAAGCTTTACAAGAGGCAGCGAAGTATGATCGCAAAGTGATTGTCGAGGAAATGCTAGTCGGACGTGAAGTAGAGGTTGGCCTACTTGGGAACGATGAACCGCTGACATCTGTGGTGGGTGAGATCCGTTCTGTTAATGAGTTTTATGATTACTCAGCGAAATATAAAAATATCGGGACCGAGCTAGACATTCCCGCAGATCTTCCGGAAGATGTCGTCCAGCGGATTCAGAGCGTGGCTAAAAAAGCGTATCAGGTTTTAGAATGTTCCGGGCTGTCCCGAGCCGATTTCTTTTATAATGAAGACCAGGATCAGGTTTGGATTAACGAAGTGAATACGATGCCTGGTTTCACACCTTATAGTATGTATCCAATGCTCTTCAAATCGACTGGCATTTCTTATCCTGAACTTATAGAGAAACTGATCTCGTTAGGTTTAGAACGATACGAGGAGCGGAAACAGAATCAGGTAGAAGCGGAAAGTCTAGAGTAAATAGAGAGCATGTTTTATTAAACAAAACTACGAAGGAGCGTTCACCTGACAAAGGCAATGCTCCTTCGTTTTGGATGGAGGGTATAGGATGGAGGGAAAAGGAAAAACGGTCAAATCGCTAAGGTCTTTATGTGCGCTGTATGACTCACATTCAAACCAACCTCATTAACCTTCAGTTTCCTCCGCTTTGACTTGATCGACGATAGCTTCAAGTTTCATTCCACGAGAGCCTTTAAAAAGGAGGGCATACTCTGGTGATAGATACGATTGAAGGCTATTGAGCGCTTCCTCTTTCGAATGAACATGTGTGCCTTGGCAGACGTCGGAGATATGTTTAGAAAGATCTCCAACCGTTATAACTTTGACATCATTATCCTTAATCGCGTGACCGACGTCAGCATGTAACTGTTCAGCGTTCTCACCTAACTCAAAGATATCACCTAGAACGACCACCTTTTGCCGGTCAGGATAAATGTTAGCGAACGTTTCAACGGATGCTTTCATAGACGTTGGACTCGCATTATAGGCGTCATTGATAAGGATGCTGCCGTTTTTCCCTTTGATCGTCTGGAATCGCATGTCAGAGATCGTTAATGTGAGCAATGCTTCCGTTATATCTTTTAACGTGTATCCGAGCTTATAAGCGACGTAGGCTGCAGGTAAAACGTTAGCCACATTGTAATGACCAAATGTTGGGATAAACGCTGCTATTGCTTTTTCGCCAATATGTAAGTGAAAGGAAGTACCATGCTCATGATAAGCAATGTTCGTTGCGTATATATCTGCTTTCTTTTCAATACTGTAATACACTTTATCTCCTTGATAGCGTTCAGCCTGAGAACAAACGTAAGAATCATCTAAGTTTAGCAAAGCGAATCCTTTTAGTGAGATATGAGGCAATAATTCACCTTTGGCTTCAGCAATTTTGTCCTTCGTACCAAAAAACTCAATATGAGCGTCGCCAATGTTAGTAAGCACACCAATATGAGGCTGGGCCAAATGAGCTAAAAAGTCAATTTCTCCGGCATGATTCATCCCTAGTTCAAGTACAGCAGCCTCATCTTGCTTACTGATGTCCAAAAGGGAGAGTGGGACGCCGAGATGATTATTATAATTCCCTTTTGTCTTAAAAACCTTTTTCTTATGGGACAGTACGTGTGCCATCATGTCCTTCGTGGTCGTTTTTCCGTTACTACCCGTGATAGCGACAACGGGAATATCTAAAGTGGCACGATATGCGGCAGCCAACTGTTGAAATGCTTTCTCTGTATCTGCCACACGAATGAGCCCTAAGGATTTCACCTCTTGCGGTTTTATCACATCTGTCGTTGATATGAGGGCCGCAGCGGCACCCTGGTCCGCAGCATCTTTTAAAAAGGTATGCCCGTCCCGAACCCCTGACGTTAACGCGATAAAAAGTCCGTCTGAACACAGTTTGCGTGTGTCGAAATGAACTGAACCGATCATTTGCGTATCATCGCCTTGCACAAGCTCGCCGTCCGTTATAGATAAAATTTCATTTATTGTAAACATTTTTGTCCCCTTTTCTTCACTTTTCTTTTATAATTAATATAACAGAACTTTTTTTCATATGATACTAAGGTAGAGAAGGAGATGCCATCATGACATTTTTCCTGTTTTGTGTGATTGCCTACATCATAGGGTCTATCCCTGTAGGAAAAATTGTTGCTAAATATAAGGGGATCGATATTCAGGAAAAAGGAACTGGCAATATTGGTGCAAGTAACACATATTTAGTGCTAGGTAAAAAAGCGGGTATGTTTGTCCTTATTTCCGATGTTGGTAAAGCTTTTTTTATGATGCAATTGTCATTGTACATGTTACCCATAGGTCAAGCCATCGTATCCGGTATGTTTTTATTAATGGGCAATTTAAGATCAATGTTTCTAAAATTTTCAGGTGGAAAAGGCGTGGCAACAGTACTCGGTATATTTCTAGCAACTGAACCTATTGCAGCATTAGTCTGCGTCGCTTTTTGGGGTGTCACAACCATCTTTATCAAATACATATCTCTCATGAGTATTGTCGGTTCTCTAGCTGTTCCCTTTACTTACTATCGCTATGATCACGATCTATTCACAGCTGGATGTGCGTTTTTGATGTGCGTCCTTGTACTATTAAAACATAAAACGCATTTTCAATTAAAAACAAGGGGGACTGAGGTTCAGAAAGCGTAACGTTTTCTGAATCTTTTTTTTATATGTCGCTTTGATACCCAAGTTTTATGATTAACATGCGAAAAATATTTTAGTAAGAGAAAAATTTAAAAATCAAGGGCATAAGGCATGTTGAAAGCGGGTAAGGTGTTAGTAGTTACTCAAAGAAGGCAACTATGATGCCGTTATGTTATAGGCAACTTCATAAACAGTAGTATATACCTAAGGGGATCTTTATTATTGAGAAAGACCTAAGTTCACATCGCTCTTTTTAAACAAAAGGTCTATAATGGAACATTAATTTAATCTTTCTATGTAATGTTTTGTCGAAAAAAATTTTTTATTTGTCATTTTGTGAGAAAGTTCATCTCATTTCAACGTTCTGTGGATAAAATTATACACAGTATATTCATTGATCTATTACAATTAATGGCATTTAACCACAATCTACTCACATAAAATTCACAATTTAACCACAAAAAAGTGTGGATAACCGAGCGGTTGTTCTTTGTCATATAACGTGATACCATCCTAAATATAAAAGTTTGGAAGGGAGAAAAACAATGAAACGTTTAACAGATGCAGAACTTGTTGAAGCGTACATGAGAGCTAAAGAACTCAATTGCTCCCCAGACTTTATCGATTTACTTTTTGAAGAAATCGAGAGAAGAAATATAGAGCAGACCAAATACGAGTTACGTTCTGTCCAACTAAAATTGTCGAATTCCTAACTCGTAACAAAATGAACACCGACATCCTATGTCCTAGTTGAGCTTTTAGCCCTTATTTTCGACAATTGTATGTTAGAGTCCATTCCATCATTTTTCCTCTAGTGCACTGATATAAACATTTTGGGCACCTTGTAAACGTGTATGAATGATATCATGGTTTAAACTTAATTAACTGTATAATATATCATATATATAGCTGTTATAATAAATATTATCATATAGGAACAAGATATAAAAAGAGGCGAGCACCACAAATTGGTTGGTGTGTCGCCTCTTTTCAATAATCTGTAAAGGAATGTTGTACGTGATTAACCTTTACGCTCCTGCCTTTTCACGTTCTCTGAATAGAAGTGAAATGCTATATAAACCTGCAAGTCCGACTAGGGAATAGATAATGCGGCTTAACCAGCTATCTTGACCGCCAAACAGCGTTGCGACAAGGTCAAATTGGAATAAGCCGATAAGACCCCAGTTGATAGCTCCGATGACAACGAGCAGTAGAGCCAAACGATCCATTCTGATCATCCTTTCTTTCACGTATTATTGATGATGATGGTACTTTTTATAATATGTGCCAAACTCGCTTTAAACATACAAGTTTTAATTAAAGTGTATGCAAGTGGTGGTATATTATGATTGTCATTCCTATTCGTATAATGTCTTACTCATCACTTACTAATACATAAAAGAAAAGAGAGGCTAAGGACGTTAACCTTAGCCTCTCTTTTATATTTGCTATTTATTAATCTCTACGGATGTTTCTGAGATTTTGTTTGAAAGAATGTGAGCGACCCGTTTCTGAGTCGTCTGCACTGTATCCAGATGTGGTCTGATCACGAGCGTCCGTCTTATGGTCTGGCTCTTTTGTTTGATCATGATCTGAATCCTTGTATATGTCTTGGGTCGACGCAACGGATTCGGAAGCTTGCTCTTGTTCTCTTTTCTTAATTCGTTCCATTAAAGAGCTTCCTTTTTTCTTTTGAGTAGATCTTCTGCCAAAGGTTTCTTCTACCGTTTGCTTTCTCGGCTCAACCTCTTTTTCCTGTACAGATTTTTGTTCAGTATGATTGTCTAATGAATCTTGTTGTTGCTGTGTAGGCGAAAGCTGACTGAATGGATCCTTAATCTTAGGCTGATTGTGATCCTCTTGAGACTCATCCTGACTCTGAGGCTGACCTTGTTCTTGATCACGATCCGTTGTGACTTGATACAAGTCATGCTTTTCTTGTGAACGACGTTGTTGGCCAAACAGTGTAGGTTGTGGCTTATCTTGTTGTTGTACTTGAGGCTCGTCTTTTGCAACCTCGCGTTCGTGTTCTAATTTTTGAGTGAGCCCCTCATGTGTGTCTGGGGTGTCGCTTTCTTCTGAGTCCGTTCGCATCGCGACTTTTTGTTCTGGGCTACTGTCCTTATCAAGATTTTCTTGAAAGTGGTGTTCTTGCCCATGCTCTTGAGTAATCTCTAGAGAGCTTTGGTCTTTGTTTAATTTTTCATTCTCAGTTAGAACTGATGGGTCTTCGACTGATCGTTTATCATCAGAAGGCATATCACCTGAAGGATGATCAGTTAATGCTTTTTGATCCTGATCAGACGACATAGCACTTGCCCCTGTATCAGCTTGCTTATCATTATTTGTCTTTGAGCTTTTATCTGAATGTTGCCCTCTTTGTTTATCTGCCTTCTGCGCTTTTCTATGGGCCATAGTTGATGTATACACCTGCTGCTTACGTTCGTGTCCCAGATTAAACTTATTCACTTCCCGTAGCAGAAGTTGTGAAATGTCCTGTAGTTGAATAGCAGCATTGTTGACCTCTTCAATGGCTTTTAAGTGATTTTCACTTGATGCGGCCACTTCTTCAGCAGAAGCAGCGGATTCCTCAGAAATCGCACTGATATCCTGCATAGCGGAATTAATTTCTTGAGACGAATGATTTAACAGAGAAACAGACTTTTGGACATGATCAACTTGTTCTTCAATTTGCTGCACCTGATTAACAATATCATCGAAAGAGGAGCGGGTTAATTTTACGGCTTCACCCTGTTTAGAGCTATAAGAGGTTAATGTTTCAGCCTCACTAGATAAGCTGTTAATTTTAACCCCAATCTCTTTTAGGACATTGTAAATGTTAGTGGTTTCCTCTTTTGTCTTCTCAGCTAGTTCTCTAACATCACCGGCAACGATGGCAAAACCTTTTCCAGCTTCTCCGGCACGAGAAGATTCTATCGCCGCATTCAAGGCGATCAGGTCAGTGCTGTTAGAAATTTCATCGATGGCCTCCACAATGTCTGATATCTTTTGAGAGCTTTGAGCGACGTCTTTTACGTTAGAAATCAGGTTGTTGGCTAAACGTATGAATTCATTAGACGTTTGATCAAGCTCCGTCATGACACCAAGTCCTTGGTTACCTTTACTTGAAGTCATCTGGGCTTGTTCAGATATTTTCTGTGTTGATTGATTAACGTCTTCTAGTTTCGTCACCATTTGCCCTAACATTTTTATACCACGTTCTAAGTCTTCTGTTTGACTCTGTGCTCCTGTAGATACCTGCTCAATGGCATTGTTCACTTCGTGTGTTTGTGCTGTTGTTTCTTCGGACACGGCTGCCAACGTTTCAGAAGAAGAGGAAAGGTCACGTGCCACACGTTGAACTTCTCTAAAAGAGCGCTGAACTTGGTCTGCCATTTCATTAAAGGTAGAAGCAAGATCCCCCATCTCATCATCCGTTCGCAGATGAACACGGAATCCCAGGTTACCAGATCCAATAATTTTAGCGCCATCTTGTAAAGTATGTACCGATTTAATGATGGAACGTTGTATCCAAAAACCACCAATCAAAAGGGCGGCCAGAATACTGCCAATTGTGACGAATAAAATAACATAGAGGGTGGCTGTTAGTCTCACTTTACTCGCTCCGATGGCATCCATTTCTTTGCTAAGCTCAGTTGAGATGGCTGCGACATCAGCTTCCATCACGCTTGTAATGTCTGTAAACTTGCTAATCAGTTCGTGTTGAGAGAAGGTTAATTCAGAGACCTGCAGAAATGATTCTCTGTAATTTTCAAGGTTTCTACTCAAAGTTTCAGCTTGTTGCTGTGATAATCCGCCACTCGACTGAACAGCTGACTCAAGCGTATCAGCCTGAGTGTTAAAATCCTCTACAAGATCTTGTCTTGGGCGATTAATGAAGTCTTTTTCGATATTACGGAGACTGGTCATCTCATTTAAAACACTGATTTGATTAGCATCGCGTGCAAGCAATTGGAACGCTGTAGCATTTTGGACCATCTGTCCGGTGAGCCCTTGGGACGAGCTAAGCCCTATCTCTTTGCTGTACTCGACTAGACGGCTGAACTCATTTAAATAACTGTTTGTTGAACTCTCTAACGATTCTGCTTTAACCCCGATGACAGAGTTATCCGTCATGTTCTTTAAGTCTTGAGCTTTGTCTTGCATGAGTTGGACGTGCTCTTCAACCTCTTCAACTCGATCAATCTCATTATTAGAAATAAAGTTCAATTCATTAAGCCTTGCTTCATGCATGGACCCCACAATCTCTGTTCCGAGATTATGTGCGTGGTGGATGCGATCCATTTTCTCATCCATGCCATTTAATTGTGAGACGATAAAAAAAGTAATGCCTCCAATTACGAGTAATCCAACGACGGAAAATAGTACTCCCATGCGTATTTTGTTTTTTATAGTCATCTATCCGCCCCTCCCATTGTCCACAAAAATAAGCTTATCTTATGATTAAGACAAGCTTACATTAATTCCATCATATATTAAAAAATAGTCTCAGTTCAAATCATTCTTCGAAGAAATCTCCAATTATTCTACAAATTTCTCAAGGTGGTTTGAACAATCCCTATTTCTTCCTTATCAATAGTTCTAAAGTCTAGTGTGAAAGCGTCTTGCACGATACGTCCAACGACAGGAAATGTTGAATTACGCAACGTTTTGGCAAAATGTGACACATTTCTGTGACTTTCGGAGCAAATTTTAACGCCCCAAGACGGTATTTTCACTTCCGGCATGGTTCCTCCACCAACTTCAGATTCAAGCGAGACGAGTTCGCAATCATAGCGAGGGTCGTTTAGCGTATTTATAAATTGGACTGCTTTATCCTTGACTGTCTCAGGTTGATCTAGAATCATGCGGAGTGTAGGAATCGTTTGCTTGGCCTTTTCTTCATCTAAATATGCTTTTAATGTGGCATGCAAGGCTGCAAGTGTGAATTTATCTACACGAATAGACCTCATCAACTGATTTTTTTTCAAGCGTTGTATATACTCCTTCTTACCAGCAATAATACCCGCTTGAGGACCACCTAAGAGTTTATCTCCACTAAAGGAGACGAGGTCGACCCCATCACGTAAAACTTCTTGAACAGTAGGCTCACGACCAATACCATACGGTCGTAAATCAAGGAGGACACCACTTCCTAAGTCTTCAAATACGGGGACCTGGTGTTGGTGTGCGAGAGAGACGAGGTCAGTTCCGGGTACAGTTGCTGTAAAGCCTTGTATTACAAAATTGCTGGTGTGCACCTTTAGAAACATGGCTGTCTCTTCTGAAATAGCTCTTTCATAATCGTATAAATGTGTTTTGTTGGTCGTGCCAATCTCTCTTAGTGTTGCCCCGCTTTCACGCATAATTTCGGATACACGGAAAGAGCCGCCAATTTCAACAAGCTCCCCCCGAGAAACGACCACTTCCTTATCTTGAGCTAACTCTCTCAGGACTAGAAATACAGCTGAAGCGTTGTTATTACAGACAAGAGCAGCTTCAGCTCCTGTTAGTCGGCAGATGAGATCCTCAACAAGAGCGTGACGAGAACCTCTTTCTCCGCTATTGAGATCGAATTCAAGATTGGAATAATGGGCTGCGATCTCTGTTAAAGCGGCTTGGGCCTCGTGGCTGAGGCGCGCACGTCCTAAGTTTGTATGCAGGATCACGCCTGTCCCATTTATCAGTGATTTAAGTGTTGTTTGAGTTAGACTATTCACCTTCTCACCAATACGTTCAATGATATAGGGAAGGAGAACGGTGTTCTCGCTGAGGTGACCTTCTAGTATCTGCTGTCTGACTTCTTCTGTCACTTCCTGACAACATGCCGTTAAATTTTCATCACTGATGCCTTCGTCACGAATGAGCTGTTGTAAGGATGGCTGATGAACGAGTTCATGAACAGCTGGAATCTGACGTAATAACTGGCGTTGAATGTTTGTAATCATAAAATAACTCCTTTTACAACGACGAATTTATGATTGCACTGGTAATCCTGTGAGATCAGTATACTGGTTCACTTTCTCTAAAAATCGATCACTTAGAGGTAAAATAATATCTGTATCCTGGCGGAGATAACGACCGTGTCTGTTCAGAACAACCATTTCTGAAACCTTCACTTTATATAATTCTTGACTAAATTGGCTGTGAACTTTCAATTCATCTGCAATATGAAACGTATCCTGAACAGCAGCTGTTCGATATGGGACAATAGAAACGATATCATCAAACAGGATATGATACGTATGGTTCGGTTTCTGAAAATAGATTTCTTTGGTAGTGATGGAGGTTTTGAGATGACCCTTACGATGGGACAGCACTAACTCACCAAGCAGGTGCTTTACCTTTATAAAATGTCGGTTCATCTGTTATACTCCTTTTAGAATAGTTTATTATATTATATAATAAACAAAGTTCCAATGGAAAAAAAGAGAACGAGGGAATACAAGGAAAGGATGAAAATGAATGGCGAAAGACACAAATATAGACCATAGTAAATACGCTGATATCCGCTTTGATATACAAGATAAGAGTGTGATTTTAGAGGATATTTTAGAAACGATTCCTTATGAGTACCCAGGGAAAGATATAGAAGTCAGTATACCGACATCTGAATTCACTTCCGTATGCCCGTGGTCTGGATTACCAGATTTTGCTGATATTAATATCACATTCACACCGAATGAGAAGCTTATAGAGATGAAATCACTGAAGTACTACTTAACTTCTTACCGAAATGTGGGCATTTATCAGGAGCACGCCACACAGAAAATACTAGATGATCTCGTTGCTTTATGTGAACCTAAGCACATGCGTATCGAAGCGTTATGGAATTCGCGTGGTGGACTAGGGACAACCGTTATAGCAGAGTACCCGAAGAAGGATGAGTAAAGGAGATAGAAAGAAGAACAACAGAGTCTTTAGGACATTAAATTAACTGAGGTGAGATTGTGCGCGCAAAAGAGCTACAAGAACATTTACAAGCCGCGTTTGAAACACGTGGTTGGCAAGCACAATGGGACCGAGAACAAGATCAGTTTACCATAGATATGGCAGACAAGTCGGAGCCGATCCGAATATCCGTCCCAAAAATGCTCGAACGCATCAATAAAGGAAAAGAAGACGTAGATACAATAATAAATGAATCCCTAGACAATGTTGAATCCATGATACAGGCGGTGGAAGAACGCCGCAATGTAAGCCTAGAAGGAAATGATACGAAGATATTCCCTGTCATGAGGAGTACGTCTTTCCCCACAGAAACAAAGGACGGAAAACAACTCATTTATGAAGAGCATACTGCAGAGTCACGAGTGTATTACGCCATTGACTTAGGTCAAACGTACATTTTGATAGATGAGGATATGATGTACGCATCCCATTGGGAGCAGCAAACCATCAAGGAAAAAGCGTTGTTTAATCTTAGAAGATTACCTAACGAGGCAAAACAAGACACAGTGAGCGGGAATGTTTTTTATTTTATTAACGTACCAGATGGTTATGCGGCTAGCCGTATTCTCAATCAGGCTCTGATAAATGAATATGCACAGAAGGTGGAAGGAGATCTATGTATCGCCATTCCGCATCAAGATGTGCTCATATTAGCTGATCTGCGCAACACATCTGGGTATGATGTGATGGGCCAAATGGGTTTCCATTTCTATGCTAACGGTCCTATGCCAATTACAGCTTTACCTTTCAAGTATGTAGACGGTCAGTTAGAACCGATTTTCATCCTTGCGCGTCGCAAAACGGATAAGAAGGACGGAAAGAAATAGGACAAGTCTATCTGTGTCAAAATGAGATACACACTCACGCGATAGTGTAAACCTGACTTTAGGGAACGGTACCATTAGAATAAGCATCATAATAAAAGGACGACAAAAGCTACCACTTTGTCGTCCTTTTTTACTTTTTCACTTCATACTGTCCTGCTTTTATAGGTCGTTAAACTTGAACGGCAGCAACAACGTTATCTTGATGATCTCCGTGCGCTAATGCAGGTTTGAAGATACGAATATAATCTTCTTTTTGTAGATGGAGTAAATTTTTCTTGGCAGCTGTAAGAAGGTTTTTCGTATTTTCTATGGCAAATTCAGGGTCGTTTTGCATATAAGGCTTATAAACGGACATGAACTTTTCAAAACGCTTGTCCCACATATTTTTGTGATCAATGCTATTCACTAAGGCCATCCCTTTGACCTGAAGAAGCTCAGCAAACACTTCTAAGAGTAACTGCTTCGTTGGTGCAATGGGGTTAGTCAAATGGTAGATATCGTGCTTACATTCGTTCTCTAACGCAGTCAACATCACTTCAGCCACATAGTTCACAGGTACAAGGTTGCTTAATCCCTCTGGGTCTCCTTGAATGCTCAGAGGAAAGTAAAACGGATGTTCACAGTTATCCTTTTTTATTTGTTTCTCGGCTTTACGCTTAAAAAGAGATAATCCTCTCAAGAACCCGTAGATACTGAACTGTGTATCTGCTTCTCCTGTGACAGAATCACCGATAATGATACTCGGACGGAGAATTGTAGTCTGAAAATGCTCGCAACGGCTTGAAATGACAGTGTGCTCAGCTAAACATTTCGATTCTTCATAAGGGTTATTAAAACCGTTGTCTAAAGGGTGAAGAACCTCTTCTGCTTGCCGTTGGACGCCAGCTGTATAAGCTGTACTCACATAAAAGAAGCGCTCTATTTTTAATTTTTTCGCCAATTCAACAGCGTGTTTAGTGCCTATGACGTTAACACGATGCAAGGTATCTTTCAGTTCTGTATCAAATTTGACGAGCCCTGCTATATGGTACATGGCCTCGATCGGACCTAATTGATGCCATTGATTCGGAATATTATCAGGTTCTATATCGGTTAAATCGCCTTCTAATACAATCATTTGTTTGACTTCTTCTTGGTTATATAAATCATTCACTCTATCTAAGGCTGATAAGGAGCCACTTTCTCGGACAAGCAGTACAGGCATATACCCAGCTTTAATGAGTAAGCGTACAAAAAAACGACCTAAGAAACCAGTCCCTCCAGTCAGTAAAATCTTCTTTTTACTTTCATTCATTCGTGATAACATATCATGCTCCTTTTTGTACATTGATAGTATCGGCTATATTAGTGTAACATGCTTTCTAGTGCTTGAACATAAAAATTGTGACAAAAATAGAGAATATGTGACAAGACTATTAACGGCTATTTTGAAACATTTTTGTAACGCACACCGTCTAGTATTTGTGGTTGTGTTTAAGATTTAGTCTCTCGTGATATGAGAACAATAAAATCACTGTAGATAACGGAAAGGGTGGAGATGATGAAAAGATTAAAACTATGGATAGGCGTCACGCTATTATTAGGGAGCATGGTAATGGCCTCAGCATGTGGGCAAACAAATTCCACTATTGGAGACCCTGGTACAGGAGAAGGAGACGATAGTGAAAATAAAAACTTACCTGTTGAAACGAGCTTGAAAGTCTCCCAGGAGGAAAATGTACTCCAATTTGAGATTGAGCTTGTTAATAATAGTGGAGAGAGCATTGAACTCCCATTTTCCTCAGGGCAACAATTTGAAGTGATCGTCTACGATGAGAATGACGAGGTCTTGTATCAATATTCTGAAGGTAAGAGCTTCACGATGGCTTTAGAAAATTTACAGTTAGAAGCTAATGAAAGTGAAGTGTGGACTGATGAATGGACGATCGAAAATGATGTGACGGCTGGCGATACACTTACAGTTGTAGCCGATGTGGTCATTGCAGAACAAGAAGATTATGCTATATCAGCAGAACAGCTTCAAGTTACTGAGACTGTGATCTTTGAGGATACCCTTGATTCTAATGCTGGAGTAGAGGAGGGGACTGAACAAGAACAGGAATCAGATACCGCTTTGCAAAATGATGCCTTTCGTCATATAAAGATTGAGGGAGATCATGGAAAGTATACGATTACTGGAGAAGCGAGAGTATTTGAAGCTCAATTTCATTACGCAGTAACGGACGGTCACACGTACTTCGCAGAAGGGACCACTCAAACAACGGACGGGGCACCTGCCTGGGGTGAATTTAAAATTGATATTGAGTTAAAAGAACAGAACCTACCGCTTAATGGTACTTTAACATTAGAGCTCTATGAGGAAAGCGCCAAGGATGGTTCACCGACGAACCAACTTGCGATACCGCTCGAAACTTTTGCACCATAGCAGAGAAAAAAGATAGCCTGTTTGTATATCAACGATGAAAGAGGTCAACAATAGACAGATATTGTTGACCTCTTTTTTATTTTGTATAGATCACGCCCTTATATGGGAACGATAATGATTAAAAAGTCATGCTGGATGGTGAGTATGGATGGAGAAAAAGAAGTATTATGTCGCTGTAGAGTCAGGACAGATTTTAGAAGACCAAGGCGCTTCCTCCTATGAGCTTGAAATCGAAGCCACTGAGGAAGAACGACAACAGTTAGAAAAACTATTCAGTAAGAAAAACACCGAAAATATTGATTTATTTATAGATCCGCATGCCCCTAACAAATGGGACGAAATCGAGTCTGATGTACAGAATTACAACGACTTTATGATGAATATATACGCCATGATATACAGATTAGGGACGCCAGAGACGAAGGATTTTATTGAGCGTAATGATATTTTAACGAAGCTTAAAAATCAATGGCAGGACTATGATTTTAGCTAAACAAGTCTCTTTTAAACCTTAATCACAAGTTATGCGATAGCTTGCTAACACCATTCAGGGCATGAAGGAGCGGAGGAGCATCCATGAAGATACTTGCACTAGACGGTGGAGGGATAAGGGGAATATTCACGGCCTATGTGTTACAGCTTATCGAGGAAAAAACGGGATCTCATATTGGTCACTATTTTGATATGATTGGTGGAACCAGTACAGGTTCGATTATTGCTGCGGCGATCGTTAAGGGAAAACCTATGCGTGAAGTTGTGAAATTCTATGAACGTGAAGGAAAGAAGATTTTTCATAGACAAGCAGTCTTCGGTTTCTTTCAAACCATTTATAGCCACAAGCGGTTGAAACGTCTACTGCATCGTGAATTAGGAACAACACGATTGGAACAGATTAGCCAATCTCTCGTATTACCCGCCGTTGATTTAAAAAGATGCCAACCTATTGTGTTTCGTTCTAGAGGTAACAATGTAAGTGAAGACATGTACCACTATCATACTGGTTCTAACATAGATGCAACACTACTTGATGCCGTGATCTCATCATGCTCGGCCCCGATTTATTTTGAACCGTACCGCATCAATCAAAATTTCATAGCAACTGACGGAGGGTTGTGGGCAAATAACCCGTCTTTAGTCTGTTTACAGGAAGCTATTCAGACATTTAATCAAAAACTGGATGACATTAAGATTATGTCTGTTGGGTCCGGACTGCAGGGTATCACCTTCGATAAGAAAACGAAGAGGTGGGGGCTACCGCACTGGATTAAAGTTAAGCTCTTTCCACTTCAAATTAGACCGACATTGATTGACCTCGCCCTACATTTATCTTCGGAGTCTGTGTCCTCCCAATGTCAAACATTGTGTGGGGCCCATTACTTGAGACTAAACGCACCTATGCAGCACGAAGTACCGTTTGACGATGTACAGTCCCTTGAGAAGTTAAAAAAATTAGGGGAGGAAGTGTTCGTACATCATGAAAAGAATATTGAACAATGGCTACAATATTAAAAATGGTCGGTGTTGACATGCTAAGGACTTGGATCAATCAATGGCAACGTAAGGGAAAGTGCCTCGTTGTGAAGCTATTACGAATCCAGGATAAGACGCATAGTATCGCAATGGGTTTTACACTTGGATTTCTTATTAATTTTATCCCTTCTTTTGGTTTTGGACCAGTGTTATCAGTAGCTACTGCAAGATTGTTTCGTGGTAATACGATTGCTGCTTTTTTAGGCGGCATCTCTGTCATTTGGGCTTTTCCTTTACTGTTCTACTTTAATATTGTCGTCGGACAAGTCTGGCTACCTGAGGAACCCGCGCCTACGTTGCAGCAAGATGATTTCGTACACACGAGTGTTCTGATCAGTCAGTCTTTTATGATTGGTATGGTCATTAATGTGATGATTTTCGGTTTTATTGTTTACTTCTTCACCTTTGCTCTCATAAGTCGGTATCGTCAAGCACTACTAAGGTATATCCACAAATCTTGGCTCCCAAAAAATAAGAACCCTAACTGATGCGTTAGCGTCCTTTATCCGTTAGTTCTATTAATGAAATAAATGGGTGTAAACCCAATACCCTCACCAGTCAGATTTCACCCGCACTGAGTGAGGGTTTTGTGCTATAATGGGGAAAGTTGACATAGGATGTTGTACAGAAGGTCATCGGTAAATCGTAACGCAAGGATGTGTTTATTTGAAGAACACAGTCATGATAACGGCTGCCATACTCATGGGGCTGCTTGCTGTTGTATTTATTTTTTCGTTACTATTCACTGCCAGTTGGTGGGTATACGTCCTTATTTACTTATTCCTGTTTTATATATGGTATAAGCCAACGCTTGTTCTTTATCATTCGGTAAAGGCAGGGCATATGCTAAAGCATAGAGACTATGAGGCAGTGGCCTATGAGTACAACAAGATAGCGCCGTTGAAAAAGAATGAAGGTTATGCTGATTATGCATACGGGTTAGGCTATTATTACCAAAAAAAATTTCAATCCGCTAAGCAAGCGTTTGAAAGAGCTCTCGAAAAAGGTATACGAACTCAGAAGAAGACGATGGAGCCCTTAGTGAAAATTGCGCTCATTACAACTAATGTTGAATTAAGAAAATGGAATGAAGCAAAAAAGTGGATAGATGACTTAGAAAAAGAGATGGAAAAAGGTAAGAAGCTAAATCCTAAGCTCTTATCTATTTATTACCCTATTAAGGGGGAGTATTTCTATCACTTGCAACGTTATCAAGAAGCGAAGCGAGCGTTTGACCTTGCGTATATTCGCTACCCCGACTTAGTGGGAGAGGAAGCGTATTACTATGCACACCTCCTTCATAAAGAAGGAGAAGACAAAAAAGCAAAAGAGATACTGCGTAAGCTACTCCAAGAGAAACACGCTTGGAAGTTCTTCAGGGTACCCAAACAGAAAGCGATAGACCTTTTGAGGAACATAGAAGGGTGAAGTCCCAAGGCTTACTGATACAAAATGATCAAGAGGATGGAGGTTGCCAAGGTGACAAAGTATCATTTTGTGGGCATTAAAGGTTCGGGTATGAGCCCTTTAGCACAAATATTGCATGATATAGGGTATGATGTGCAAGGCTCTGACGTAGATACATTTTATTTTACACAGAAACCATTAGAAGAAAAGAACATACCGATTCTGCCCTTTCAGAGACAGAACATCAAACCTGGCGTGTGTGTCATAGCTGGGAATGCGTTTGGTGATGAACATGTAGAAGTGGCGGAGTGTCATAGGAAGGGAATTCCTGTTTACCGCTATCATCAGTTTTTAGGTTCATTTATTCAGCAATTTGCGAGCGTAGCAGTGACAGGTGCTCATGGGAAAACATCAACGACTGGGTTGTTGTCCCATGTGTTAAAAGGCGTACGACCGACATCTTATCTAATCGGGGATGGCACAGGGAAAGGCGTACCTGGGAGTGACTGTTTTGTCTTCGAAGCATGCGAATATAAACGACATTTCTTAGCCTATTCACCTGACTACGCAATTGTAACCAATATCGATTTTGATCATCCAGATTATTTCAGTGGTTTGGACGATGTCATAGATGCGTTTCAGACTTTTTCTCAACAAGTCAAGAAAATGGTCGTGGCTTGTGGAGATAATGTCCCAGTCCGACAACTACAACCTAATGTCCCTGTCATGTATTACGGCTTCGGGAAGGAGAATGATCTTATTGCTCACTCTCTTGAAACGACACAGAATGGCATCCGGTTTCAAATGACTTATCTCGGAGAAGACCTAGGGGCGTTCATGATCCCAATGCATGGGAAACATAATGTTCTAAATACATTAGCCGTAGTAGGGATATGTTTAGCAGAAGGGATTCCTTTACACAAAATCAACGAGCGCCTATCTTCGTATAGTGGGGTAAAGAGAAGATTTCATGAGAAACCGTTAATGAATAATATACTCATTGATGACTACGCCCATCACCCAACGGAAATCGGAGCAACGATTGAGGCTGTGAGATCAAAGTATCCAGAAAAACACCTTGTCTCCATATTCCAACCGCATACGTATACACGGACAGCCATGTTTCTAGACGAGTTTGCTCATGTTCTATCCGAGTCCGACGCGGTTTACGTGTGTGATATTTTTGGGTCAGCAAGAGAGAAAAACCAAACGTTGTCTGTCCAAGAATTGTTGGACCGCATTCCTTCATCCAAATTCATTTCTGAACAGACAGTGGGGCAGCTCAAAGAATACTCAGACGCCATCTTATTATTCATGGGTGCCGGAGATATTCAAAAAATACAGTTGGCCTTTGAGCATGAAGTGACGACAGCAAACGAAGCAAGCATAAATTAACATCCTGCGTGTCAGGTACTTTTCATTACGGGGTAACCGTAACCTTTTATCCATTAAAAAATAAAAAGAGCGCTTTTGCGCCCTTTTGTACTGTAGAGACTGATCTCTACAGTTTTTTTTATTTTAAAGCCTCAGGGTTGAGTGGCTTTAGTTCATCAACAACGAACAGTCCGTCCTTACGTATAAGGACATCGTCAAAATACATCTCGCCGCCACCATATTCTGGTCGCTGAATGCAGACCATATCCCAATGAATAGAGGACTGGTTACCGTTCGGTGCATCATCATAGCACTGTCCCGGTGTAAAATGAAAGCTTCCGGCGATTTTTTCATCGAACAAGATGTCTTTCATTGGATGTAAAATATATGGGTTTACCCCGATGGCAAACTCCCCAATATATCGCGCTCCTTCATCAGTGTCGAAAATTTTTTGAATACGGTCCGTATCGTTGGCGGTGGCCTCTACAATTTTGCCGTCCTTGAATGTCAATTGTACATTTTCAAAGGTGAACCCTTGATAGGGAGAAGGTGTGTTATAAGTCAGTGTACCGTTAACTGAATCCTTGACGGGGGCAGTGAAAACCTCTCCGTCCGGTATGTTATGCTCGCCTGCACACTTTACCGACGGTATATCAAGTACTGAAAAAGTGAGATCTGTTCCAGGCCCTGTGATACGGACCTTGTCAGTACGATTTAACAAGTCGACAAGGGCATCCATTGCCGTAGACATTTTGGCATAGTCCAGGTTACAAACATCAAAATAAAAATCTTCAAATTGCTCTGTACTTTGTCCAGCTAGTTGGGCCATGGATGATGTGGGATAGCGTAATACAACCCATTTTGTTTGTGGGACACGGACTTTGCTATGTACCGGATGATTATAATGAACAGCGTATAATGTCATTTGTTCCGCTGGGATATCCGCATATTCAGTCGCATTATATCCTCCTCTGATCCCAATATACGCATCCATTTCACTCATACGCTTGGTGTCTACCTCTGCCATCAATTTAAGTTGATCGGCTGTGGCTCCCTTTATCAGCTGTCTGTTTACTTCATAATCTTGAATGTTAACGAAGGGGAGCGCACCTACAGCGTAAGCTTCCTCTACAAGGGCATTAACGAATGATTTTTCAAATCCAAAATTCTCTATCAGTACTTTTTCACCCTCACGAAGCTGACATGAATATCGAATAAGATTGTAAGCCAATTCTTGAATACGTGGATCTCGCATAATCTTCCTCCTTCAGTGTTGATATATTATAGTGTATCAGCTAGGAGGACAAAATGAAAAAGTTTTATTTGGTCTGGAGAATGGGTATAGAACCATATCACATCTTCGTTTATAATGAAGAGGACGAAAGGGGGAGTGAAAACAAATGGACAACATGATCGAAATAAGTGTAGCTGTTATTGCTGGTGCCTTTATCCTTTTAGTTATTTATGTCATTGCGACACTAAGGTCCGTACGACGGTCACTTCACCACTTAGACAAGTCAATCATACATATGCAACAACAAGTGGATCAAGTCAGCAAGGAAACCACCGAATTAATGAAAAACAGTAATCGTTTGGCTGTTGATTTACAACGCAAATCAAAGACCATGGATACGCTTTTTCATTCCCTAGGTGACGCCAGCCAAGTGATTCAACAAATGACCACCTCATTAAAGCAGGTTTCGTCCTCTTTAACGAACAATGTTCAAAAAACAGTTGATGGAACGAACAAACATCAAGATCGTATTAATGACGTCGTGAAGTATAGTTCATTAGCCCTTAAATTTTGGCAAGCGTGGCAAGCACGGAGAGAGAGTGAACAGCATAGAAAAGATATTACATCTCAAACAGAGAGAGAGTCAATAAAAAGGAGGAGTTAAAAATGGCTGAAAATAACAACAATAATAACAATATGAATGGGAAGGATTTTGTCATTGGCGCTTTAGTAGGTGGTATTATTGGGGCAGGTGCGGCACTACTACTAACACCTAAGTCTGGTCGCGACTTGAGAGTTGACATTTCAGACGGTTACCAAACGGCGTCTCAGAAAACGAAAGAGATTGCTAAGAACGTCGGTGAAAAGTCTGAGTATTTTACAGGCAGAGTGAAAGAGGTTGCAGGTCATGTCAAAGAGGACTTCGATAAATTTAAAACAAATCTTCAAGATTCAGAAGAAGAGGTGACAGAGGAAACGGTGGCTGAAGAAAGCCAAGAGCAAGTAGCAGCTTCCATTGATGATGAGTCTACCACATTGAGTAGCTATTCATCGTTGTCTGATACCCAAGAAGATGTGCAGGAAGACCAACAGGAAAGCGATCATCTCCATAGTGCTGCTAAGGAAAAGTCACTAAGCGATTTCCGCTTTTCTGGAAATAGATTCTCCAATGACGTTTAATCACGATAAAGCTTCATAACGCCTCTATTGCGTCAAGCGTTAAGTGACATATGAGTCAGCAGGAAGGTCGTTTATAACGGTTCACTTCATCACAAACACGATGTCACCATGCTTTATCACACAGCAAAGCTGCTCCGTTAAGGAGCAGCTTTTTGTTTGAGTGATATAAGGTAATTGAAGAGAAAAATTTACCTTTTTAGTGCCATTCAATTTTTAAGTGGTCACCGTCTCGGATCGGGGTATCAAAGCTAGCCACTTCACCGTTTACCGTGATAATCATCCGTTTGCTCTTATCGGCTTGTTGTGGGTCAAAATCAACATAACGGAAGATATCATTGAATAGTAAGGTCGTATCTTTCTTCTCTTTGAATTCAATATTATCCCCATCTTCAAGTACTTCTTCAAGGGTGGTTGCCACCCCATTTTTGAAAGCGGTGTATGGTGTTTCATCCATAATGACTTTGTGATCATTGAATACGACTCGCACTTGATTTGGATTATCCCATCCCTCAGGTACGATATCTTTAATGCGTATAACAGCGGGACCCGTTTCTTGTATTTGAATACGGTCTAAAGACTGCACTGGAGATCTTAACGAAGCGATTTGACCGTTTAAGAAAATATCGGCTTGTTTAAACTCTAGACGTTTTTCTTCTTCATTCAACAAGTAGTGAATGATCTTAGAGCGGAACATGTTCACGTCAAGATCTAACTCTTCGAATAGCTCCTGTACCGTTGTAGGAAGAGTGACGGTTACTTTATCTCTATCCTCTAGTAACCGATCTTTATGCACCGCTTGTCCGTTTACAATAATTTTGGGCGGAAACGAGAAGGAATTTTCGTTTACGAATACTTCTAAAGGCTCGGGTGTCACAATAATATCCTCGACTGTCACAGTCGCGTCGATGCCATCTTCTCCCGGTATGATTTCAATATCGTCACCTTCATGGAGTGGTGAATCTAGATCTACTTCTTCTCCGTTACAGTAAACGGTAGGAGGGAAGCCATGGGTGCCTGGTACGTTCAACTCTTTGCCGTTCGCTACAATATTGATTTCATTTCCTGGTTTACCGTGTAGTTTCTTTACGTTAAGGCCTGCAGCGAGGATCGCGTCACCAAGCGTCAAACGTTGTAAATCAAATAAGCGAACCGTATTTTGATTTACAGTGACGGATAGATATTTGACTGGGTGCTGCTCGGCAGCGATGGCAATCCCGATTGGTGTTACCGATTCTGGACCATCAAAATCTTGGTCCACTTCAACTTCGAAATCCACTTGTTGATTGATTTGAAGACCGCGAATACCCACTCTGTTTTGAGGCAATCCAATAATTTCTGCAATCCAAGTATCCAAAGTCGGCGTGAGCGCACCGCCACCAATCAGCATGACCGCTTGAGGTGTGCGACCATTTAAATTCATGATTTCTTCCGATATACTTTGGGCCAGTTTTTGTACGGCTGGTTGAATCGTATTAATGACTTGCTTTGATGGTAATAATTGCTCGAAACCTAAGACATCATTGAATTCAACCTGCTCTGACGAGAAGAGCTGTCTTTTAATTTCTTCGGCAATCGAGAAATCTAGTAAATAATCTTGGGATATCGTTTCTGTAATTTCGTCCCCTGCTGTTGGTACCATACCGTAAGCCGTAATGGCACCTTCTGATGTAATAGCGATATCGGATGTACCTGCGCCGATATCAACGAGAGCAATATTTAATCTTCTCATAGTAGAAGGAATGAGTACATTAATGGCTGCGATCGGTTCTAAGGTCAATGCTTTCAATTCCAGACCTGCCCGTTTTAACGCTGAGATCAATGAGTCAACCACGACGCGTGGTAGGAACGTAGAAATGACTTCTACACCAGCTTGCTTACCACGTTGGTCAATCAGGTTACCGATCTGCTCTCCGTCAAGAAGATACTGTATCACTGAATAACCCACACAATAATAATTTGTTTGTTCCTCATCTCCGAGCTCTTCAGCGAGTTCTTGTTGCGAAAGTTGTACCGCTTCAAGCTCCATGGCCACAATATCTGACCTTGTCAGTAATGGACGGCCAGCAATTTCTTTCGCCACTTCGGAACGCTTTGTTCTTAAAGAGCGACCAGCTGCAGCCACTGCTACTTTTTTGAGAGGGCCGTGGTTGACTTCAAGCGCTTCTTTGACTTGTTGTATGACGGCAGCCACAGCCAAGACATCGTGAATCTGTCCGTCAACCATTGAACGTTCTCTGTGCTCCCGGAATACATAATCTACGACACTATAACGATCACCATGTTGTTGCAGAATGATGCCGACAACACTACGGGTACCGATATCTAAAGCGAATATGTTATTGGTTTGTTCCTCACTCATGATTTAGCCACTCCTTAATCCAACATTCGACATCCTTAGAGTATCATTCGACTTTTTTTTCAAAAAACCTTTCTTCATAGAAAAAAATCTATGCATAAGGGTACAAATTTAATAAAAAGGGTTGCGTTTGAGGGGCATTATCTATAATAATAGAGGAAATAAATACTTTAACGATTTTATGCTTTTATGCGCTAAAATATTAAACGAAAAGATCGTACTAAAAAGCCTAAAAAAGCGCTTGAAAAAGCATATGGATCGTGATACATTGTCTAGTAATATTTTTAGTAAGATATTGACATTAAGATCACCTTTTAAAGAAGAAGAGGAGAGTGGAGAGATGAGTAACGAACAGTTAGACACGTTGAGAGACCAGTTAGATGAGATTAACCTTAAGATGCTTGAGCTGATTAATGAAAGAGGGAAAATTGTTAAAGAAATTGGTCAAGTGAAGCGTAAGTCTGGTATTAACCGCTTCGATCCAGTAAGAGAGAGAAAAATGCTCGATCTACTTGCCGCTAATAATGAAGGGCCTTTTGAGACAGGAACCATTCAACATTTGTTCAAACAAATATTCAAGGCTTCATTAGAGCTTCAAGAGGACGATCATCGTAAGGCCCTACTAGTGAGTCGTAAAAAACAAGCGGATGATACTGTGGTAGAGGTCAAAGGGGCCAAAATAGGAGGCTCCGAACCGATTTTAGTTGCAGGCCCTTGTTCCGTAGAGAGCTACGATCAGGTAAAAGCGGTGGCTGATAATCATACTGCACATGGATTGAAATTGCTTCGTGGTGGCGCGTTTAAACCGCGAACGTCCCCATACGATTTCCAAGGTCTTGGAGTAGAAGGGTTAGAAATTTTAAAACGCATTGGTGATGAGAATAATTTAGGTGTCATCAGTGAGATCGTTGATCCGAAAGATATCCCTTTAGCCACTAAATACGTGGATGTTATACAAATTGGAGCAAGAAACATGCAGAACTTCGAATTACTAAAAGCAGCAGGTTCTGTCGATCACCCTGTTCTTCTTAAGAGGGGGATGTCAGCCACAATAGAAGAGTTTATCTTAGCAGCTGAGTATATCGTGTCCAAAGGTAACACTAAGGTGATTCTATGTGAAAGAGGTATTCGAACTTACGAGAAAGCCACACGTAATACTTTAGATATCTCATCTGTACCGATATTAAAGCAAGAGACGCACCTACCTGTATTAGTTGATGTGACGCACTCAACCGGACGTAAGGATATCATCCCTCAAACGGCCAAAGCAGCGCTCGCAATCGGTGCGGACGGTGTTATGGTAGAGGTACATCCTGATCCAGCGGTGGCATTGTCAGATGCGGGACAGCAACTTAATATTGATCAATTTAACGATTTTCTGGATACTTTAAAAGGGTCAGGGTTACTTAAAAATAAAGTTTCAGTATAGGTCTAACGCTTTTTGAACAAACGTATAACCTACTCAAACATTGGGTGCTTTTGGTTGCATAACCATTCACATCCATGGGTATATTATACTTACTGTTTTAGACTCATGACAACGAAGAAAAACAACTTACAGGTAAAGTGTTGAGCTACGCCATTTTGTTGACGTGCAAATGAAAAAAGAGTAATGTGGAGGGGAGACAACTTTTTTAGAGATTAAGGTGAGTAATCATGGACATGATAATGTTAGTTTTGGGTTTGGCTATTTTCACCATGTTAATCAATGTTCCACTAGGGATGTGGAGGGAATCTGTGCGCAAGTTCTCCCCTTCATGGTTTATTGCCGTTCATGCTTCTGTCCCTCTGGTCATTGCGTTACGCATATGGCTTGATGTGACGAATTGGGCTATCCCTTTTTTGATTGGGATTGCGATTCTGGGGCAGTTTATAGGCTCAAGAGTGTATCGTCACAAAAATGCTGTGCATAAAGTGAAAAAGGTCAGTGATAAAACATAAACAAAACCAAAGGCTCCGAGATAAAGGGGCCTTTGGTTTTGTCTCGTTTGAGTATATTTCCTCACAGCGTGTGGACACTATAAAAGATCATTGTCGAATTATGAAATTCTTGTGAAATAAATTGCGGTATCATGCGAATTATCGTATCATTACATTAATCATGAAAACTTATGAAAACCAAAAGATGTAAATGGATAGATCGGAGGCTAATGTAAGATGAATATTACGATTTACGATGTTGCCAGAGAGGCAGGCGTGTCCATGGCAACTGTTTCTAGAGTGGTTAACGGAAACCCCAACGTGAAACCAGCAACAAGAAAAAAAGTAATGGAAGCCATACAACGTTTAGGATATAGACCGAATGCTGTGGCTCGAGGTCTAGCTAGTAAACGAACGACCACAGTAGGGGTCATTATCCCTGATATCTCTAGTCATTTCTATGCCGAATTAGCGAGAGGGATAGAAGATATCGCCAATATGTATAAATACAACATTATTCTATGTAATTCCGACCAAAAGATGGATAAGGAAATTCACTTAGTGAATACATTGTTAGAGAAACAAGTGGATGGACTCCTGTTTATGGGAAGTCAAATTACCGAGGAACATAAGCAAGTCTTTACCACAGCTTCAGTTCCTATTATCTTATCGGCAACAAGAGATACAGAGTCAGAGTTACCATCAGTCAACATTGATTACTACCAAGCGACTTACGATGCCACAACGGCATTAATTGAACGGGGCCATAAGTCTATTGGGTACATCTCAGGTCCGTTAGAAGACCCACTAGCGGGTCAACTGCGTTTAGAAGGTCATAAAAAAGCACTTGCTGACGCTAATATTGAGTGGAATGAGTCTTACTTACAAATAGGAAACTATAGATATGATAGTGGTCTGAACGCTATGACACATTATTTAAACATGGCAGACAGACCTACAGCAGTCATGGCTATGAGTGATGAGATGGCGGTGGGTGCCATTCATTCTTGTCAGGATAACGGTGTTCATATACCAGAGGATATTGAAATTATCGGTTTCGATAATACACGCCTTTGTACAATGGTTAGACCAACACTCAGTAGTGTCGTACAACCGATGTATGACATCGGGGCCGTATCAATGCGCTTGCTAACGAAGTATATGAATAAAGAAAAGGTCGATGATCATCTCGTGATCTTGCCACATCGTATTGAAGAAAGAGGGTCAACAAGACACGTGGGGTGAATCACAAATACATCGATGATTTAATAACAGTAGGAGGCGTGTGGCATTGAGGCGTATTGGCATTATAGGAGCTATGGACGAAGAAATAGCCTTGTTTCTAAGTCATATCAGGGATGTAAAGGAAGAAAACAAGGCTGGTATTACTTATTTTTTTGGTACGTTACATGGACATGCTATCGTGCTATGTAAATCCGGAGTGGGTAAGGTGAACGCCAGTATTTGTACACAACAAATGATTGATTTGTACAGCGTTGATCGCATCATCTTCACTGGCGTGGCTGGTGGCGTTGACCCACAACTAGATATAGGGGATATCGTCGTCTCTACTGATTGTTTACAGCACGATATTGACGCAACAGCTTTAAGTGCTCTTGATATAGAACGAGGGCAAATTCCTTTTGCAGAGACATCTATTTTTCAGGCTAATGAGCAACTCGTCGGACTTGCACTACAAAGTGGTCAGCAGTTTACTGATGTTAAAGTAACAAAAGGTCGTGTACTCTCTGGGGACCAGTTCATTGCTAATGCAGAAGACGTACAAGACTTGCGTCATACTTTTCAAGGGGCGTGTGTTGAGATGGAGGGAGCTGCAGTGGGACATGTCTGTCATGCTAATGATGTTCCGTTTGTCATCATTCGATCTTTGTCTGATAAAGCAGACGGGTCAGCAGATGTGAATTTCATGTCGTTTACCAAGCTAGCTTCTGAGCGTTCTTTTGAGATGGTTAACCGTATGTTAAAGGGCTTAGACTAAGGGTGCCAGGTCATTGGCGACAAAGCAACATGATAAAATGAGTTATATAAAAGCCATATAGAAAAAGAGCGACTGTGTTTTACAGTCGCTCTTTTTTAGCTCTACAAGACTCATTCGTGTCATCGTCGTTTGATTACTCGTAAGTCTATAAGCATTTAAAGTGTTAGTTATTTTTTTGTCGACCAGGTGCTTGGTCGGAGTTTCCTCTGCTACTCGTCTCTTTTTCCTCAGTTTCTCCTTCTGAGTCATCGTTTGTACCCTCTTCCGTTTCTGTTTCTTGATCTGAACCGGAACCTTCTTCTCCTTCTTCCTCTGATTGATCGTCTTCTTGAGGGCCATTGCCATTATTGCCATTACCGTTCTGATTTGGCTCTTCTTCGTCGGTGCTATCCTGATTACCAAGGTTCATCTGTACAATATTACTTGGCTCAGATTCTCCATCTTCGTTCGTAGCCGTTACGTAATAGGAGTACTGACCAGCACCGTCAAGAACGGAATGGGTATAGCTCGTATCACTCGTTGTGGTCAATTGTTTATATCCACTTTCAGAATCTTGACTATAGTAAATTGTATAGTGCAGCACGTTATCAGATTCCGCATTTGCATTCCAAGTTAACTCTACACCTAAAAGATTGCCACTTCCACTTAATCCACTAGGTGCTGAAGGACCCGGAGGTGTGAAGAAGGAATCAGGTTCAGAGAAATTACTTGTCACGATTTGAGAAGGGTCAGATTCATTACCAGATATATCGACTGCTGTTACACGGTAAGCGTAGGATGCTTCTCGGCTTGACCCCGTATCCAAATATGTTTTCTCACTAGAGTCTGGCACACTTCCAATGTGTACAAATTCACCGTCCTGGGTCGCTCTATATATTCTGTATCCAGCAATATCGTTGTCTCCAACCGGCTGCCAAACAATATTGAGGCCATCGGAACTC
Organism: Caldalkalibacillus salinus; assembly: GCF_016745835.1. Lineage (NCBI taxonomy): Bacteria > Bacillati > Bacillota > Bacilli > Caryophanales > Bacillaceae > Caldalkalibacillus > Caldalkalibacillus salinus. The sequence goes on from NZ_JAERVL010000004.1 coordinate 243,627, forward strand.
CGGAAGACGGTGTCGACGCCTTGAGGCACATCTGGACGTTTGCCGTTATCTTCTCGAGGATCTTCTTCTTCCGGTGCTGTGATAGACCAATCCTGAGGTAGGTAACGCGCACGTTGTGATTGATATTTAGCTGGGATATCTAATGGTTCTCGCTCAACAAATAATCCTGTAGAGACAAAATCATCCGGTGTTTCATCATGTGCCAGATATTGTTTGCCGTTGACAGTAATGACCCGTCCCTGTATGACCTTATCGTCGACCTGAGTTGGGACATGCTGTCTGTTGAAGTAATCTGTCACAAGGTAGCCTGCTTGTCTGCAGAGTTTAGAAGGCAGCATACCTGATTTAGAGCAGACCGTTGCAGTGACAATATTATTCGGTTCATTAAAACGTGCTTCAGCATTGACATATTCAGGTCGTAATTCCTGTACCTTTTTCATGAGGTTTACCCATAGATTTTGCGTCCGTGGTGAATAGTTGCCTTGTAAAGTTTCACGCTTATCATACCCTGTCCAAACGCCCATGGATACGTTCGGTGTATAACCGATAAACCAGTAGTCATATTTATCGTTCGTTGTACCCGTCTTACCTGCGATATCTAAACCAGATCCCATGCCTCGACGTACACGTGAAGCGGTACCTTCATTGACGACTGTACGTAGCATATCATTCATTAGAAAAGCCGTTTGTTCTGAAAACACTTGTTTTGGTTGCGGATCATGATGATAGACAACTTCTCCATCGAAAGTTTCTATTCTTTCGATCAAATACGAGTCATGGTACACCCCATTATTAGCAAAGGTAGCAAACGCATTGGTATTCTCTTCAACAGTCATGCCGTACGTCATGCCGCCAATGGCTACTGAAGGTGCATGATAGTCATTCTCATGGATTGTCGTAATACCCATCTGCTTCAAATAATCAAACGGGACTTCTTCACCGGCTTCTTCTTGGACCTTAAGGAATGATCGAATCGCTGGTAGGTTATAAGACTGTTCGAGTGCTTTTCTCGTTGTGACTAACCCTTGATAGCGATTGTTCCAGTTACGAGGCACCCAGTAATCGCCTGAACCATCTAAACGGAAGATAGGTGCATCGTCTACAGGTGTAGCAGGCTGTAGAAGACCGAGCTCAACAGCTGGCGCGTAATCTAATAATGGTTTAATAGAGGAACCCGGTTGTCTTGGTTCATCATTGAGGTTATATTCCATTTCATTGAAATCACGTCCCTCAATCATCGCAATGATAGCGCCAGTAGAGTTATCTAAGAGTGTTACAGCCGTTTGCTCTAGGTAACCGATTTCCCGTTCTTCTCCCGTTTCTTCGTCAACAACCGTATAAGTATGTTCTCTGCTTCGTGGTCCGAAAAGCTCATCATTCTTGGCTATTTCATGAAAAGCTTCATACAATTCTCGGTCTATTGTCGTATAAACCTTATACCCACCTCTAGAAAGTTGGCGGCGTGCCATTTCACGGTATTCGTCAAGTTCTTCATCTGTTAGCTCATCCTTATCGATCTCAAGATCCTCAAGTATTTGTTTCAATAATATGTTATTGGCACGTTGTTCGATCTCAAACGTGAGAAACGGATAGTTTTCAACGATACTTTTCGTTGGTTGCGCTAGGCTCTCTCTAATATCAAACGATTTTGCTTCCTCATATTCGGCTTGTGTAATAAATTGCGTTTCTATCATACGGTTCAAAACGACATTCATTCGTTTAAGCCCAGTTTCCAGTTTTTCTTCATTGACGGCCCCACTTCTGGTAAATGGCGTGTACCGCCCAGGACTTTGGATCATACCTGCAAGATAAGCCGATTGAGCAATGTTAAGATCCTTCACGCTGACACCGAAGATACCCTCAGCAGCCGCTTGTACACCTTCAACGTTAGAGCCGTTAGCGTTGTATCCCATATAGACAATGTTCATATAAGCCTCTAGGATTTCGTTCTTATTAAACATACGCTCTACTCTCATGGCGAGGAGCATCTCTTTAAACTTTCGGTCAAATGTTCTTTCTGGTGTAAGTACTTGGTTCTTCACAAGCTGTTGTGTGATAGTACTCCCACCGCTACCTGCACCCATTTCAGTAAACTGTTCAATAGCAGCTCTCGTTACGGCTTTGAAGTTAACGCCAGTATGATCATAGAAGACATGATCTTCCGTAGCCAGAATAGCATCAATCAGATGTGGTGAGACTTCTTCGAGTGTCACAGGCTGCGATACATCAGACGTGCGTAGATTGCCGATAAATTCATTATTACGGAAATAAGCTTCACCCGTTTGATTATAATTGTGGATGAGTTCGTAAATTTCATCATATTCGCGTACAGGCTCGTCCTGTACATGAGCAGCAAAGAAACCGGCAGCCGCTGCTCCAGCGAAGAGTGTGCCCATTAATCCGAGGACAATGAAAACTTGTATGACAATCCACATGGCCTTAATAAAGGTCAGGAAACGATTTTTTTTACGTTTTTGTTTTTTTGTCGTATTTTTGTTCTCGGAGTTCTTTTTAACCATATTCCTATCCCCCCTAGGTAACAGGATTATTATAGCATATGTGTTTGTATAAATACATTTCAACATATAATGACGTTGCACGTCTCAAAAAGTTGTAGAATATTGACATGCTATAGTCAAAATGTTTATGATATTAATATTGAAAAGAGAATCTATACTATTATTCGTTAGCCGTCGGCAAATATGACCGGCTCATTGCTCTTTTGCAACTAAAATTCTATATCAGTTACGATGAATGATGAAAGTAGACGTTCTTCTCGCTTTTCAGAGAGTCGATGGGTGGTGTGAATCGATACAGAAGAAACGGTTGAATTACCATCAGGAGTAATCATGGTGAAAACATTTGCTTACACTTAAACATTAGCCATGATCGGTTAAACCGTTATCTTATATTGAGTGAGAAAGTCTGTCTTTTATAGGCACTTTCTAATTAGGGTGGTACCGCGATGATTTCGTCCCTTCTTTCTGAAGGGGCGTTTTTTATATTTTATAACACGAGTGTCATAGTTTGTACATCTAAAATAACACGATAGAATAATAAAGGAGGAAGTTTAAATGAGTGAAAGTATTCAACTAACCACAGAGCAGCAACAGGAAGTGAACCGTCAGTTTCAGACGTTAAAAAGAGGCGTTGTCGAAATCGTTCCTGAGGAAGAGCTGAAAAATAAACTTGCTAAATCAGTAGCCACAGGAGAACCTCTAAAGGTGAAACTAGGCCTAGACCCCACCGCACCAGATATTCACATCGGTCATACGGTCGTCATTAATAAACTGAGACAATTCCAAGACTTTGGTCACCGTGTACAATTGCTGATAGGGGATTTTACTGCCCAGGTTGGTGATCCCACTGGGAAATCAGAAACGAGAAAACAGCTCACACCAGAAGAGGTTGAAGAAAACGCCAAGACCTACATCCGCCAATACGGAAAAATATTAGATATGTCTAAGACCGATCTTGTGTATAACAGCAAGTGGCTGTCTGAGTTGAAGTTCGCCGATGTATTAGAGCTAGCTGGTACGATTACAGTTGCTAGAATGCTCGAGCGAGATGACTTTGAGAAGCGCTATACATCAGGGCAAGCGATTAGCGTGCACGAATTCTTCTACCCGTTAATGCAAGGGTATGACTCTGTCGCCTTAGAATCAGATATAGAATTAGGCGGTACAGATCAGAAGTTTAACTTGCTCATGGGGCGTCATCTGCAAGAGAAATTTGGAAAACCAATGCAGGTGGCAATGACAACACCGTTACTTGAAGGATTGGACGGTGTGAAGAAAATGAGTAAAAGTCTTAACAACTACATCGGTATAGACGAAGCGCCTCAAGAAATGTACGGCAAGGCGATGTCCATACCAGATGATCTGATGTTAAAATACTATGAACTCACAACGCGTGCGACGAGTGAGGAATTATCAGCGCTTGAGTCTGATTTGGAAGAAGGAACCGTCCATCCGAGAGATGCCAAAATGCGTTTAGCTTATACCCTTGTTGAAATGTATCACAGCAAAGAAGAGGCTGAGAAAGCAGAGGCTCACTTCAAGACGGTGTTCCAAAAACGTTCACTACCAACGGATATACCGGAGCAAGCATGGACAGGTGAACCAACAGTCACAATTGTTGACCTCATCTCTCAATTTGGCATGGTCCCTTCTAAAGGTGAAGGAAGAAGAATGGTCCAACAGGGAGCCGTTAAAGTAAATGAAGAAAAGGTGGAAGACATTAAAGCAGAAATTACGCCTGTGCCCGGCATGATTGTCCAAGTAGGGAAAAGGAAATTCGTCAAAGTGAGTGAGTAAATAAAAAACCTGAACGCCTTGATAAACAAGATGTTCAGGTTTTTTTAATACCCTTACCTAATTTCCAACTAAAATAACTTATAACTGTTGCTAAAATTATAGGAATCCAAGGACTTCTTGCTTCGAAAATTATGCCATCAGGTTTTACTTCTCTATAATAGAAGGTCATGAGCCAATCTATATTAAACACTTCTCCAATAAAAGAGAAAAACAGAAAAGCCAAAAAGAAACTAAGAATAGACATATAATATGGCATATATTTCATAAGTGTAGACACCCCTTCTTTTCTATATTTCACCATACTATAAAATTAACACGACATAAATTAACAATCTTTAAGTAAATAGCCTTTTCAAAATGACATTGGCTAATGGATAACAAAAAAGGTCGGAGATTTCTCCGACCTTTTTGACGTCCAATTTATTCGTGGTAATTGATTAACGAGAGTAGAACTCAACGATAAGAGATTCTGTAATCTCAGCAGGTAGTTCACTGCGCTCTGGTAGGCGAGTGTAAGTACCTTCAAGGCTATTCTCGTCTAGAGAAAGATATTCTGGTAAATGGTTACGGCTTTCTAGTGCATCCTTAACCACGTCTAAGTTTCTAGACTTTTCACGAAGTCCAATAACATCTCCGACTTTGACACGGTAGGAAGGGATGTCTACTTTTTTACCGTTAACAGTGATGTGACCGTGGTTCACAAGCTGACGAGCAGCACGACGCGTACGGCCAAATCCTAAACGATAAACAAGGTTGTCTAGGCGAGATTCAAGAAGGATCATGAAGTTCTCACCAATAACGCCAGGCATTTTACCAGCGTCATCGAATAGACGACGGAATTGACGTTCGTTCAAACCGTACATATGACGTAGCTTCTGTTTCTCCTGAAGCTGAATCCCATATTCGCTAAGTTTTTTACGTTGTGTTGGACCGTGTTGTCCTGGAGCGTAAGGACGCTTCGCTAATTCTTTACCAGTACCGCTTAGGGAAATACCTAAACGACGACTTATTTTCCAAGTTGGACCTGTGTATCGAGCCATTTAAGAACTCTCCTTTCAAATTATGAAGAAATATTCATAAGAAAGGATAACAAGTGGTAATCTCACACATATGCTATTTTGTTTTGTTTAGCACGTTCGCCCTGATAGCGAGAGTTACTAGTGCACCTTTGAATATAACAGCCGCGTTCAAAGGAACAAAATAGTGAGGGTCATATGGTGCTCACCCTAGCTATCTTTTCCTATATCACAAAGAACATTTTATCTCTTTTCTGGGGGCAAAGTCAAGTCATTGCAGGTGTTCATTAACTGACCAAAAGCTGGGCTTATTTTTTATGAAGCAAACTCATGACGTTTTTCTAAGAAACGTTGGAAAACCGTCGCAGCCTCAGCGCGTGTCATCTCTCTCTTCGGTGAGAATTGACCATTTTGTAGGGTGAGGATATCCAGATGAGAGACGATGGCCGCATGACCGGAATGCTCTATAGCTTCATGGTCATGAGCGTCTAAGTTAAAAAGGTCTTTCTGCTGAGCAAGCTTATCATAGCCTAAAGCACGAACCACAAGGACAGCCATATCTTCTCTCGTGAGGACATCTTCAGGGTTAAATTGACGGTCTTCTGGATCTAAGATATTAAGATCAACAGCAGCCTCAACGTATTGGAAGTATCGTGATGATGCGGCGACGTCTTCAAAGCTAGCGTCATGGTTCAGACCATAATGCCCTCTAAATGTCCCTCGGTTCATAGCAAGGATAAGCATCTTGATCATTTCGCCACGTTTAATTTTTTCATTCGGTCGGACGTGCCCGTTTTCATCTGTGTCGATGGCACGGTAATCGTACATCATCATAAGTGCGTCCTCTGCCCAGTGATTATCTATATCCGTTGGTGTGATACGGTTTAAGTTGACCGCTTCACCTGAGTATAACGTATGCCACTCTCCCGTTTCTGCATTTAAGAAAAGGGGTTCTGTATGGTTCGGCAGACGTAGCTCATAGACGAGCTTAGCTTCATGTACATCCTTGGTGTAGTCTCGGTCAGCTTGATATTGCAATGTGATGTTGGATTGTTCAAGGATTTCATTCAACGCTTCTTCCTGCTCAATGACTTGATCGGGTTTAGGAAGTGATTGAGCAGGCATTCTTGGTGCACTAAAGTTAACGATGTCACCGGTGTACTGATTGATCGTCACTGATGTAGGGTGATTTCCGATGAGGACATCATTTTCTTTTGCGATCAATCTCACATGAGCAAGTGGCCCTTGATCATTTCGTTGAAGGCTGCCATCAATATAAAACGTACTGTGGGCTGTTTCCGGCGATAACTTTGCAGTCGTACTGATCACTTTATTAATCAGCTCTTCATCGGATAGCGATTGCTGAGCCTCATCTTGGTCCGTTTCAATGTCACGGCTACTTTCATTTAAAAAGTCATAGATTTTTCCTGTATGTGTATCTACGGACACGTATCCCCAGTAATGTTGACCTTCTTCTTGGTTTTGTGGCTCGAACTGAAAATTCCATACACTTCGCCCGTTATAATCGTTAGAAGAATAGCTGCTAGAAGACACTTTCACCGCCGACTCATCGATAGGTGTGACTTCAAGAACGTGTTGAAGTGCTTCTTCCTCCGTTAGCTCTGCACCCCCACTAAAGTGAGCTTCTAAAGGTTCCTCCGAAATCGGGACATAGGTGGGTTCCGTATTATCAATCACATCCAAGCTTTGATTTAATGGCTCTCCAGAACGAGCGTCAACGTAAGAAATACTACTAGGGTGACCTGTGTTCCACCGATAGCTAAGGTAAACGGTGTCATCTTCACTCCGTTCCGGTTCTATATAGTATAATTCCAGCTGGTTAGAACCAAGCGACTGATAAGTATCGATGACGTTTTCTTCTACAATTTCCGCTTCATGCTCGGGGAATTGAACTTTTTCATCCCATTCACTGTATAAGCTGACAACATGACCATCCGTTGTCACTTCAACGGTAATATAGTGTTGAGGAAAAGGGACACCATCGTGCATACGTACATATTGAAAGCGATAAGTGTCAGAGGAATCAATGATCGGGAGGTCCTCCTCAAGCCCGAATGGATCGTAGGTCACAAGACTGCTTTTAGTGGGGAGAACGTCCTCTATAAATGCATTAGAAATGGCTTCTGCTTCCCCTTTAGACACAGTAGGTGGATAGGAAGGGGTCTCTAACTCTCTATCGTAGTGATGAAAGTTCACTAATTCACCTGATAAGGCGTTGAGGGAGACTCTGATTTCTCCGACCATGTTTTCATCCTCTTGTTTTGTGAAGGTCACGTGCCAAGTAGCGACGGTGTTCCATTGGTTAGCTGATTGATATCTCGTATTTTGGACTTCGTACCCACTCGGGATTGAGATAAGCTCCTGTGCTTTGATAACAGCCTGCTCTCTTTCTAAAGCGCCTTCATCAGGTTGCTCATCTATTTCGCTCTGAATGTTAAGGTACATTTGCTTCTGTTTTTCGTCAAATGACTGTGCAAATGTTGGCATAGCAGGGAGCGTTACAAGCGTCGTACTTAATGTCATGGCAACAACAGGCTTCACATACCATTTCATAAACTAAAAACCTCCTAGTATTCTACTAAAATTTTATAAAGTTATAACGCAATAAGACTGTTTACATTATGGTAGACATCCTAAAAAGAAAAAAGGTTGCAGCACAAAGTGAAAAATTTTCCTGAAATTAATCAGAAAATTTGATATAATGACATTATGAGCGAGCGTTCAGTCATTAATGTTTGACTTAATTAGAAAGCGCTTACAATTAGAGGAGAATGATGACAGGAGGGATAAGATGAATAAGGTAAGAATTGGCGCTGGCCAAGGGTTTTACGGTGATACAATACACGGAGCTTTAAATATGGCCAAATATGGGGATGTTCAGTACATATGCTTTGATTGTTTAGCTGAATTGACCATGGCCATTTTACAAAAAGACAAATTGAAGGACCCCTCAAGAGGGTATACAAAGGACATTAAAGTCACGGCTAAGACGTTACTGCCTTATGTGAAGGAAAAAGGCATTAAACTGATCACCAACGCAGGGGGAATTAACCCAGAAGGTGCGAGAGATGAGGTTATGCGCATAGCAGAAGACATGGGGATCTCAGGTATTAAGGTGGGGATTGCCAGCGGTGACAACATTTATCCTATCTTAGAAGAACTGCAAAACAAAGGCATATCATTAGAGGATTATGATACGGGTGAACCATTTACCAAGGCGAAGGAAGAGATTCTATTCGCCAGCGCTTACCTCGGTGTTTGGCCCATTGTCAAATGCTTAGAAGAAGGAGCAGATATTGTAATCACAGGGAGAACCACAGATACAGCACAATTCTTAGCCCCATTGATTTACGAATTAGGATGGAAGAAAGACGATTGGGATTTGCTAGGTCAGGGGATCTTACTTGGCCATTTAATGGAATGCTCAGGTCAGGCTACTGGCGGTAACTTCAGTGGGGATTGGTGGAACATCCCTGATATGGAGAACATCGGTTATCCTATCGCCGAAGTATACGAGGATGGGACATCTTATATGACTAAGCCTGAGAACACAGGGGGAAGAGTGTCGGTGGACACGTTAAAGGAGCAGTTTTTATATGAAATCCACGACCCTACACATTATATCACCCCCGACGTGATAGCCGATTTTAGCGGGACCGCCTTTGAACAAGTGGAAGAGAATAAGGTGAAGATATCAGGGGTTAAGGGAAAACCGAAGCCTGACACACTGAAAGCGATCATGGGGTATTCAAACGGATATATGGGGCAGGGATTAATCGGTTACTCCTGGCCGGACGCTTTACAAAAAGCGAGAAAGGCGGACGAGATTGTACGCAAGCAAATATCTCTATATGACATGAACGTGAAAGACATCCACACCGAATTTATTGGATATAACTCCATCCACGGGCCATTGGCTACACCCGTAGATGAGGATAACCTCAATGAAATATATTTGCGAGTAGCCGTTCATACGGAGACAAAGGAAGAAGCGTCTCAATTCGGCAGGCTCTTCCCGCCATTAGCCTTGAACGGACCCCCGTTTGTGGGAGGGCTCGCCAATATGTTTTCAGTAAGACAACTATTGGGCTTATGGTCTGTGTTAATACCGAGGGAAGAAATAGAAGATAGAGTCACAACAGACGTGAAGGAGGTTTAACTGTGGCCAAAGTACAATTACGTTACGTTGCACAAGCACGTTCAGGAGACAAGGGTAACACTTGTGACTTAGGATTATTTGCCAGAACACCGGAAATGTATGAAGTATTCAAACAAGAAGTGACGTCAGAAAGGGTCAAAGCTCACTTCAAGGATATCGTTGGAGGCAGAGTGGAACGCTATGAAGTGGATAATATCTACGGGCTAAAGTTTGTCCTCGAAGATGCACTGGGGGGCGGGGCGCCATCCTCTCTCAGAACGGATAACTTAGGTAAATCCTTTGGTTCTAACCTGCTTCGCATGGAGATTGATGTACCTGATCATTTGTTAAATGAAGCACACTGTGTGAGGCAACCCCCGGCTGTTTCTTAAAGCTATTATTCTTCTCATGTCATTTAAATATTTTTCCCAAAGCAGACACAAACGTCTGCTTTTTTTTGCCCATAATAATGACAAACGCATCCCATATTGTGTATCATATAAATACATAAAATCATATCAATTTACTATGGATTGAAGGAGGATGGTCATGAAAAACGACTTTAATGAGCTGTTTGACCAGTGGGCACCCGTTTATGATCAGACCGTCCACGATACAACGGGAGAGTATCAGGAAGTCTTTGAAGGATATGAGGATATTCTGAGCCGTGTCGTAGCAGAAATACCAGCAGGAGGCTCAAGAGTTTTAGAATTTGGTGTGGGAACAGGTAACTTATCGGAGAAGATACGAGAGCAAGGCTATGAGTTAATAGGGGTAGAACCGTCAGCCGAAATGCGACGCAAAGTAACAGAGAAGGGGATTCCAATAGATCTAAGGGAGGGGAGTTTCTTAGATATTCCCTTACAAAAGAACGAAAAAGTAGACGCCATTGTGAGCACCTACGCCTTTCATCATCTTACCTTAAAGGAGAAAGAAACCTCCCTGAGTAAAATGAAGGCTTTTCTTAAACCAGGTGGTGTGATTGTTTTTGCTGATACGGTATATCAAAATGAAAATACAAAACAAGACATACTAACAAGGGTCAAGGCCCAGGATAAACCGAACCTTCTCAAAGATTTACAAACGGAGTATTATGAAACGATTGATGACTTACGTACCGAATTTGAGCGTAACGGGTTCAGCGTTACATTCGATCGTTTAAACCGTTTTGTTTGGCTCATCAAAGCATACTAAAGTGAAATATTTATATTTTCAAAAGGAAAATACCCTGCTCGTCACGAAAAAGTTTACAATCAACATGTTTTCGTACGGGAGGGTCTTTTTATGGTGGTCAAAACTTCAATCAGGAAGACGGGAGAACAGAGAAGATCAACTCAAAAAGCCAAAGACAAAATTATCGAAGCAGCAACCGATCTGTTTTACTTTGAGGGGTTTAAATCAACAACCGTACGACAAATTGCTAAGAAAGCTTCAGTCAACCCCGCTCTCGTATCTTATTATTTTGGGAGTAAAAAGGGATTGCTAGAAGCATTGATGGTCAATTTCTATGAATCATACTTTGAGGTTCTCGAATCTCAGAGGAAAATGTTATCGGAGCAGCAAGACGTCCACCACAAGCTGTTATCACTGGTGAACGTTGCCTTTAATTATTTGTTTGAATCGTACAAAATGACACGGTTCATATACAGAGAACTTACTTTAGATTCGATGCTCATACGTGAAGTGATGAGCACCTACATCTCAAAAGAGAAGTATTATTATCTCTCTGTCATGGAGGAAGCATTGGAAAAGGAACAAATCAGCGCAATCGATATAGAAATGGTGGTCCTTCAAATATTAAATATCCTGTACATGCCTTTTTTGCAGCCACAGGTGATACGGGAAGTGTATCATATGGAACCACTTAGCATGACGTTTAAAAAGCGCTACTACGATCAACTTTCGGGCTGGATTACGTTTTATCTAGCCTCTCAAACCGTGCAAACTCAGACCCTACATCCTTAGGGTCGTGTGCGTCAGAACCGTAAATAAAAGGGATGTCAAGCTTAAGGGCTTCTTGTAGAACATCCTCACTGGGATAAATGTCGCGACAATGTTCTTTCCTTAGTCCTGCTGTATTGAAATCAAGGGTATATCCATATTTCCTCACAAGGTCTAAGACATACATCAGTTGTCCCCACCATTTATCCTTATTTTTTGGTCTGAATATTTGCTTGAACTTTTCAATCAACGTTATATGTCCAATTCTCTTCGGTTTATATGTTCCGAGATCTGCAAGAACGGCTTTTTCTAAGGTGTTGTAATATTGCAAGTAGACGTCGTCAACCGTACCGTAAAAAGGGATCAAGTCCGTCGAGAATTGATCGGCACTATAATCTAGGCAAGTCCAGTGTTGTCCAACGGGTAGGAAGTGTACGGACAGGATCGCATCATCCAATTGAGGGCCAACATGCTCAAGTAACGCTTGCGTTTGAGCCTCATAGCCTGTGATATAATCGATCTCTAATCCCGTTAAGATTTCAATCTCTGACTGATATTTTTTTTTCAACCGTTCACATTCATATAAGTAAGGCTCTAAATCACACATTCTCATCGCGCTGTCCTGTTGTGGCACTGGGTCGGTAAAACCTTGGGGTAAAGGGGCGTGTTCCGTTATACTATAGCGTTCAAATCCTTTACGAATGGCTTGTTCAATGTATGACTCTAGCGCTGCCTGACTGCCGTGTGGACAGAAGGGGCTATGTGTGTGTGCATCCCACTTTAACATATCAACTGTCTCCTTTTCATTTTGCTAGAAATATTTTATCATTTACTTAACTAATCAAAAAATTATACAAGCTTGAGACGTGGTTGAAAAGGATTATCACTAAAAAAGAAAAAGGTCATAAACAATAAAGAGAAAATGAGGATATTAATGATAAATGATCATTTTAACTCTCAGTGGAAAGGACTTTCATTCTATGAAGAACGTAAAGAAGCCCATACTTTCGTTACTTTTAGTCGTTTGTTTTTGTGTCGCAAGCTTTGGATACGCTCAAGCCTCCCCTGAATATCCACCACACGAAGATGGACATATTATAGACCCTCACCAGCATTTGCAGGACTCGTCGAAAAGGCTGCATGAACAGAGGCTAGAAAACTTACCACGTACTTACCAAATCGTCTTTATTGGCGAACAGGAAGAGGAAGGACATACATACGCTCAGCAATTGTTTGATTTCTATGACTTGGATGACGAGAGTGTTTTATTCGTTATAGAAGTGGATAAGCAGTATCAACTCACCTATGCACTTGGGCCTGCTGTGGAGGCGAAGGGTCTTACAGACGACATCATGAATCAAAAAATGGAAGACCACTACCTTCCGAGCGTACGAGATGGTGAGCCACTAAGTGGTGTGAGTATGTTTATCCAATCAATAGAAAAGGAGCTAGAGGATCTTAGAAACGCTCGAGAGCAGGAAGCAAGGGTGGCAGTCACAGATGACAATACACCCACGGAAGAGACGAACGACGCTTCTCTACCTTGGTGGATGTGGGTACTTATAACCCTTATAGGGGCGCTCTTTGTGTTCTTTATCGTGAGTTATGTTTATCGTCGGCGGTTGATTCATCTTGTTGATGATTTAGAAAGGTGGAAGATGACCTTAGAGAATCGTCCATTTTCCGAAGAACTGTCTAAGATTAAAGGGTTAAAACTATCAGGTGAAACAGAATCCAGGTTTGATCAATGGAAAGAAGAATGGGACCAACTGATGATGAACACATTGCCTGATATCGAGGAAATTCTTATTGATATTGAAGACGATGCTTACAGCTATCATTTTATCCGAGCGAAACATAAGGTGAATGAGGCACGGCACAAATTACAGGATATTGAAGAAACTTTTACGCGGATCATGGATGAAGTCCAAGCGCTGACCACGAGTGAACAGCAGAACCGAGAAAAGATAACAAAGCTCCATGAACAGTATCAAAAAATAAAGATGGGCTTAACTCAAAATAGTGTTCGTATGGGGATATCCTTACCGTACTGGGATGAAAAATTTAAAAAGGCACATGACTGGTTTCTACAGTTTCAATCCGCTCAGGATAATGGTGACGTCCTGACAGCCAATGAGTATGCGCAAGCGATAGAAGAGATATTCGCAGAATTGCTTGATGCTGTGGAAAGAACCCCCGCCTATATCCAACAAATCGAAGAGGTCCTTCCACAGACATTAAAGGAGCTAGAGTTAAATATACAGGATATGGTGGAGAAAGGGTACCACATATCAACAGAAGTACAGGAGATGCTTTCTCATCTGAAAAAGAGTAAAACGGAAGTCATCTCTTACATGGAAAAGGGTCAATTGAATGAGATGCGGGACTGGATCGTCACTCAAGAGGAATGTATTGAACAGATCTATGAACAACTAGAGGAAGACGTGCATTTACGCCAAACGATAATGAGTAAATGTCAAACGTTATCTGATGACATGGAGAAAAAATATGCGGCGTATCAAAGTCTAGATAAAGATATACACAAAACGAAAGATTCTTATGCTTGGGATAAAGAGTGGCAGGAGCAAGAAACGAAGCTTGATCAAATATGGGAAAACATGGTCAATCATTATACAGACATAATAGAGACAGAGGCACCCGAAAAGCATTATCTACAATTGAAACCCAAAATAGAGTCGTTTCGTGAACTAGAGGAAGCTTTTGACCAACACTTTATGGCATTACGTGACATCATAGAAACGGTGAGAGAAGAGGAAATGAACGCTAGAGGCCAAAGTGCAGAGTTAAAACAGACCTTGATCAGACTGGTTTCAGCTTTAAGAAAGAGCAATATACCGGGCATACCAGAACATGTGAACACGGGTCTAACGATGGCAGAGGAAGTAGTAGAAGAATTGCAGGCACAGTTTGAACAAACACCATTAGATATGGGCAAGATTAATCATCTTTTACAGGAGGCGAGCAATCAGGTCGCCTCCGTCACTCAGGTGACTCAAACGGTGATCAAACAAGCCATGCAATCAGAACAACTTATTCAATACGCTAACCGATACCGCAGACAATATCCACAAGTTGTAGAGATATTAGAAGAGGCCGAAGCGCGTTTTCGAACCTATCAATACAGTGAGTCCCTAGAGATGGTCGAAAGTGCCCTAAATGAGATAGACCCTGAATGGCAGGAGAAAATCGAGTGGGAAGAAAAAACAGGATAATCATGTGCTTAGCTTAGTGCTCTTACTTTTATAAGACGATCTCTAGTGAGATTGTCTTTTTTTTCATGTTTAGACAGTCCAAGCATATATTTGAACATAGATGTGCTTTTCCTTTTTTCTAATGTAGTGGAGAGTGCGTTCAACTCATCTAGAAGGGGGATAAAAAATGGAGCTGAGCCAAGGACTGATATGGCTACTAGGTCTCATAGGTGTGATCGGCGTTATAGCGGTTATCGGTAATATACAGCTTTACGTGTTTTACCGCAAACGTCTTAAGGAGTTGGGTCACTTTGAATCATCTCAGTCTTTAGAAACCCAACAGGTACCTGGTCATATGGGTATCATACAAGCGATAGTAAATGAGTATACAACCTACCGCAGTAAGGGCATTGAGTGGATGAATAGCCAAGCGCTCGTTGAAAAAAACGTACTCAACCAACCCATCCTGTTTCTAGGTGTCTGTCGTTTACCCGTCGGAGTGCTAGAACGCATTGTTCTCCAAGTACCATCATGGGTCATGATACTAGGCTTACTCGGTACATTCTCAGGCTTAACGATGGCTTTATTCGCAATGCAAAATACATTACTGCAGATCGGGACAGATACAGGGGAAGAGATGATCAGTGTCGCCACCATTGTCGCCGCCATCGCTGAACCTTTTAGAGGTATGAGTATGGCATTCGTCACGAGTATAGCTGGGATCGGGACCGCTTTTGTCCTCCACGTTTTACAATCAGGTTTCCTTTCTCGCTTAGGGATAGGGCCTAGCTTTATACAGGAGAAGGACACTTTTTTTATACGCTGTGAAAGTTTCCTTGATCATGAAGTACAACATTATGTTCAACAGTCCAAACCAAAGGATTCATTAGAAAAAATACTGGATCGTTTGGCCCAAAAAGTTCAGGAAAGCTTCGCACAGAGTGTCGCTGCCTTTGGTGATGAGATGCTCACATTGACACAGAAATTAGACGATAATGTCACAGAACTACAAACGCTAATCACAGACTCGAAACAGTTTACTAACGAATTTCACCAAGGAACAGGGGCGCTTACCGAATTTGGGCAGGTACTCAAAGACACCATCGGCCAATTTCAACATAATGAGAGTCAAGTTGCCGGGCGTACGGAGCAGTTAGCGAAACAGATTCAGCAACTTAATCAAGAGATTAAGCAATGGACAACCAAAAGTGCTGATGGTCAACTCGCTTTCCAAAAGATGATTGATCGCTCGGAACAACTCATCCAGCAGTCCTTCCGTCAGAGTGAAGAGATGTTTCAAGCTTTCCGACAACAACAGGAGCATATGCAACACCAATTCGCAGAGAAGTTGGCGACACAACAGCGTGAACTCAGTCAGACACAAGACGAGTGGTTCTATCGTTATCAGGAGAAAAATGATCAATTTTCACGCGCTGCTGAATCTTTTGGGCAGGCTGTTACACACCTTGAGAGACAATGGCAGGACGGACTTGAGCGTTTTAAAAGAGATGTCAGTAGTCAATGGGGGCAATTACTAGATAAATATTTCGGTCGACAAATGGGACATAATACGCAGGATCAAGAATTAAGGGAGGTTTTAAGAGCATTAGAATCCATCAATCTCTTACTTGAGCGTGAATTTGAGAATATCTATCGATTCTCTCAGGACGCCAATCAGGTACTATATACGTTATACGAATGGGGACGTTCTCAAATGTCACCACGAACCGCTCGTTATGAAGAGGAAGTAGGGCGACCTGTCGTTCGTGAACGTCGATACTAAAGAGGGGTGATGGCGAATGAGGCGAAGAAAAAATTTTAGACACGCACACACAGATCAGCCTTCTTTTTGGCCTTCATTTACTGATATGATGAGTACCATTGTGCTTGTCATGTTATTCGTTGCACTCATCGCTTTTATACAAAGCATCTTTGACGCTTATGAACAGAGAGAGATACGTAAAGAATTGGCGAAGGTGGCCTCTGTCAAAAAACATGTATCGGACCTTATACAGCACGAATTAGAAGAAAAAGTAGGAGAGGACCAGGTTGTAAGGGGGCCTAATAATACGATCTCCATAGAGGGCGATATACTGTTTGAAACGGGGAGTGCCGAAATCAGTGCGAGAGGGAGAGAAATACTGCAGCCACTTGCGCACGCATTTGAGGAAATACTGACACAGGAAGATATTAGTGAATACTTATATATCATCCTGATTGAAGGACATACAGACAGTGTCCCATATGATAATTGGACTCTGTCTTCCGAGCGGGCCGTTGCCGTAGTAAAGTATCTATTGTCCATTAACCCAAATCTCAACCGTGAGGAGCTAGCTCAGTACTTTGCTGCAACAGGTTACTCAGAATATCAACCCGTCGCAGAAGGAATGGATTCAGAGAGCCTTCGACAGAATAGACGTATCTCTTTTCAAATTATCCTTGATGATGATACATGGCAAGAGCACCTTGTTAATCTTATGTCCCAAGAATAAGGCACTTTTCCCGCAAAAGCACTTTAAACATTGTATGGTGTGAAAAGGCGTTTCGTAATGTAGCCGTAATGGCAAAAAAGCACAAAGTTAAAAGGACTCCGAATGGGAGTCCTTACAACTAATATGCGAAGCGGTGTTGTCCAATCGTAACCGCTTCCGTCCTCGTTCTAATCCACGAGTCATTGCTGATTCTAGGGTTAAAGAAATACAAGGCACCGTTTGTCGGATCTTCACCATTTAGAGCAGCATGGGCCGCTTTAATAGACTCCTCAGAAGGGGTGACGCGATAAATTCGACCATTTCCCACTGGGGAGAATTGATAGACATGACTTGTCCGTTGGAAAATAACGTCTTTGATTGAGTCTGGAAACCATTCATGTTCCACTCGATTCATAATCACGCCCCCGACGGCTACTTTACCTAGGTACGGTTCACCTTCAGCTTCCGCTTCAATGATCTTTGATAACCACTCTAATGTCTCCTTACTAACGTGGGTTGTATCTTGGTGATTCACTCTCGCTGAAGCAGCATCAAGATTATCGTTCGTCTTTCTACTCGTCTTTTTCGTGTCTTCCTTTGACTTGTTTTGATCTAGATTTAAATTAAATTGAACGTCTCTTGCTTCAATAACAGATTTAAAATTAGGGTACATTCGACGCTTCTCCTCTATTGTATATTGAGGGACCGCGTATCGATCTTCTTCCTTATGACCCACTGTATCTTCTTGCTCTGAGTCCCGCTTTGATTCAGACTGCTGGTCTTCCTGTGTATCCTGTTCTTTCTCTTCATCGTCTGCCCCATCTGTCTGTTCTTTCGTTGGTATCTTAATGATTTGTCCAATTTGCAATACTTGTGTCATGTCTAGTTGGTTTGCTTCCATTAGGGTATAAATGGATACATCGAATTTGGCCGCTAAATTCCAAAGGTTATCACCTCTTTGGACAATATAACGGTCACCTGTCACCTCATAGACCGGTATTTTAATTTCTTGGCCAACATGGATAAGATCGTTTTCTAATTGGTTTATCTGCTTTAATTCGTTGATTTCAACTTTATACTCCTGGGCTATAGACCATAGGGTATCTCCAGATTGAACGGTATGTATTTGTTCATCTGTCGTATTCGCATAAGCCATACGCTGGTCCATAACCGTTTGACTCATGATAAAACATACGATGAACGAACTGACAACCAACCATTTCACTCGTTTTCCATTCATGGTTTGCTCCTCCTTTTGCAAGTGGATATAATGGATGTAGTGTGAACATTCAGTTAAAAGAATTTTGAGAAAAAACTGAACGACTCACTATCAATCTCTCCATTTTTAAAAGTTTTATACATCATTAATAGATTTTGAAGCAGAAGAGGAGAAGGAAAATGCAGATTAATAGAGCCGAATTAGAACAATTATTAAAGGATTTGATTCAGCAAGAAAGCGTCGTTAATACAGAGGGTGAGCGTCAAATCGCTGAGAATATCTACGCTTTTCTCAAACAACTTCCTTACTTTCAAAACAATCCTACGCATGTTGAATTAACAGAAACGTATCTTGATAAAAAGTGGAGATACAACGTTGTCGCCTATGTTAGGGGAAAAGTGATGGAGAATAATGACACTGTCATTTTAATGGGGCATCTCGATACGGTCGGAACGGACGACTTTGGCAAGCATCAGTCAATGGCCACAGATCCTGATAAGGTTAAAAAGGTCCTTCAGCAAAAGGGCACGCCCCAAAACGTTCAAGCTCATGCCTCTTCACAAGAGTGGATGTTTGGTAGAGGAAGCTTAGATATGAAGAGTGGTGTTGCGAGTCATCTGTATATCCTAAAGTATTTCTCAGAACATATCTCTGAATTAAAAGGAAATGTCATGCTCGTGATCACCTGTGACGAGGAGGACAGCTCACATGGCATACGTTCAGCATTAAAAGACATCAGGAGATTAAAGGAAAGAGAGGGTTTTTCCTACATTGCCGCGGTGAACTCCGATTACACATCCCCACGTTACGAGGGAGATGAAAACCGGTATATATACGTCGGTACGGTTGGAAAGCTACTTCCGACCTTTTTCGTCGCTGGAAAGGAAACACACGTAGGACAAGTGTTTGAAGGGTTTGATCCCAATCTCATGATCTCAGAGCTGACCAAGGAAATTGACTATAATCCTTTACTATGCGATGAATGGTTTGGGGAATGGACATTGCCACCGGTGACTCTCAAACAAACGGACTTGAAACCATTTTATGACGTACAAACACCACTAACCGCTTTCGTGTACTACAATTTCTTTGTCCATTCGTGGTCCCCGAAGCAAGTGCTACAAAAGTTAAAAGTTCATGCCGATAAAGCCTTTCGGCGGGCCATAGAGGCGTATCAAGATCGTTATGAAACGTATTGTAAGCTGAGTGGAGATCCGTACGAACCTATGCAAATACAGCCAAGGGTTTATACCTTCGAGGAGTACTACGAGTGGATGACATTGACGCATGGAGCAGCATTTGAAGAAGAGATTGGCAGAAGGTGCAAAGAACTGGCGAACAACTCAGACATAGATATTCGCCAGTACGCCTGTCGTATGGTTGAAGAGATTTGGAAGTGGGATCACACGAAAAACCCTGTCATGATATTATTCTATTCAAATTTGTATATTCCGCGTATTGCTATTTCACGTGATACACCTGAAGGGGATCGTCTGATGACAGCGATAGAGGATGCGGTGGAACAGGTCCAGCCGATGTACAACAAAAACATCGAGATCAAACAATTTTTTCCCTATATCTCAGACATGAGCTATGTCGCCTTAAGTGATGACGAAGAAAGCATTATGACATTAGAAAAAAATCTCCCAACATGGGGAGAGGCCTTTCGTCTCAATGTTGAAGATATACGTGCACTCAATGTACCTGTGTGTAATATTGGGCCATACGGCTTTGACGCACATAAGAAACATGAACGCGTTGAACTGACGTATTCCCTTGAAACCGTTCCTCTATTAACTTACAGTGTCATTCGTCATCTGTTTGCAGGCTCATAGAGATCAATTTTTTTGACGCCATTGATGATAACGATAGATGAGCGTCACGACCTGTTCCCTAGTGGCCGGTTGTCTTGGGTTAGACCCGTCTGTGATTCCGATCTCTTTGGCCCAGTTCCACGCTTCCTTCGCATAAGGTGTAGGTTCTGATGGACTCGGCTGTGGTGACGGGTTGGGCTGATCATTTTGGGCAATACGTGTCTTCAGTTGACTTAGTGGAAAGAATTCACCTGGACAGGAAGTGCTCGCACCGGACATTCCCCCATGCCCACGAATCCATTGAGCCTGTGGATACAATGCTTGTAAGTCCCGTATGAGTCTTATGCCAGCCTGCATTTGTTCCTGTGGCATCTGGCGATCAACCCCTTGCCTCTGACTAGGGTGAAAATTACCTTCAAAACAAACCCCAATCGTACGGCTGTTAGAGTTTCTTTCATGCGCACCGATAGCCCAATGGGGCCGTCCTTGCCATACTTGCCCATTTTTACGAATATAAAAGTGGTAGCCTATACCGTTCCACCCGTTGTTCAGATGTAATTGGTGGATTCTTTCAACACTGGCTTCATGCCAAGCGGGATGGTGTACGACGATGCCTTCTGTACGCTCACGACGAGTATGAGCATTCGGAAAGTTTAAGTTAGCGTTGCGCACATACGCCAGTGAGGGCTGGCTTTGAATGTGTACATCGTCCTGAGCGGCATGATTTGAGGGGCCTTTTTGGGTGCTTTGTTGTTGGGTTTGTTGTTTCTCTTGCTGTGCCATTTGTTGTTCTGAGCGAACAGCCTCGTCAATGTTATGCCAGCCGTTTTCCTTGATCAAACGTTGAAGCTTTTGCGCGTACTCAGGATCGGTTGCATAGCCTGCTTCTTGTAATAATTGAGTAGCCTCAGTATAATCCTGTGCTTGAAAGACAGCTTGGTAGCGTTCACGGTTGCGCAAGTACTGTGTGTGGTCGCGGATCGATGCTTCTATGGAAGGATATTTTCTGAAAACGGATTTGACTGTACGCCACCCTTCCTCACTATACTCCCTGGATTCTATTGTCATACTTCCTGCTGGGCCTTGCCCTTTTAATCCATATACATTATTCGCTTCTTGGGCTAGACGACTTTGTCCCCACCCGGACTCTAAGCAAGCTTGTGCGATTTTTATACTCGCCAATATATGATGGCGCTTCATTTCTTCACGACAATAAGCGGCGATGGACTTAACAAAATCCTCTTTATTCATATAATATCATCACCTGTCCGTGTTTTTTTAAATTGCCTTACACTATCAGTCTATGGTCTGAATCAATGTTTGATTATAAAATGGTTAGCGATTTTGGCAGATTAGCGCAAATATCTTGTGGGTCTGTCTTTTTATGGTGGGTGAAGGTACAAGTCTGACACGAGAATGAAGTGTTTGAACATATCATATCAAGAGTGCTAGATCCTGAAGGCCAGCATGTCAATCAATGAAATGTGATGATTATGAAGAAAAAGTTTTTACAAAGACCTGGCCAGTAACAGGCTTCCTAAAAGTAGTGGAAGGAGGAACGCCAATGAAACGATCAGTCGTCATTATAACGCCAGGTACGTTTCCTATCCCTGCTTCGTTAGCAAGTTCCGTTGAACATTCTGTCATGAATGCGATCCCTTATCTCACCCCCCATATGGACGTCACAGTCTATGGTAAGAAATTTCATGATGTACCCGAGCGTCTGAATATGGATGGCGCACAGTATGTTAACGTCCCGCCATCGCCACATCAAACGTATTTATCTCAAATCATAAGTCGTATCAACCAACAAAGTCACACACCGGATCTCATTCAAATTGAAAATCGTCCACACTATGTTGCCATCATGAAGGATCACTTACCAAATCGTCAAATTTGGCTTAGGCTTCATTCTGTCAAATTCTTGCCTCACAATCGTAAAGGTAAGGAACGTAAGCTAGGTATGGCCGGTCTGAGATGTGTGGATCGTGTGGTGGTTAATAGTCATTTTCTAAAAGACCAGGTTGTTCAACGTTACCCTCAAGTAGCCTCAAAAGTGCTGGTCAATCATTTAGGGGTCAACCCAGATATGTTTCCGTCACGTTACGCCGCAGGTTTACAACACCAACGAAAGGCTGATGCTAAGGCACTTGGTCTACGAGGTAAAGTGATTCTCTATGCCGGTAGATTCCAACGAATCAAGGGGGTACACCGTCTTCTTCTTGCTTTTCGTGCTATAAGAAAAAGCTGTCCGGATGCAAAACTACTCCTCATAGGTGGTCACACGTATGGTCAAAGTATCCGTACACCGTATATATCATATTTACAACGTCTCGCCCGGCCATACCTCCAATCTATTAGACATATTCCGTTCGTACCAATGGCCCATATGCCAAGATACTACAGGTTAGCAGATGTTGTTGTGGTTCCTTCTATAGGACCAGAAGCATTCGGTCTCGTTAATTTAGAGGCCATGGCCAGTGAAGTCCCCGTTGTGGCCAGTCAAATTGGCGGTATCCCCGAGGCTATTGTCGATGGGAAGACAGGGTTCACCGTTCCTATGTTTCAGCACACTCAACATCTCGCACATTCAATAACGTATCTATTACAGCACCAGGATAACTGTAGACGATTAGGGCAAGAAGGCAGAAAAAGAGTTCTGAATAACTTCACTTGGGAGACATCTGCCCAACGATTACAGCGCTTATATCAGGCACACATTTGATTTTGGTATCTAGCTGATAGGAGTACAAGCAATGCCCCTTAAAAAGCATATATTGCAGTGTAAAATGTATGAAAGGAGAGAATGGCTTGTCTTCCTATCTGGATCCCAAAGTACAAGAATTCCTGAACAAACCTGTTAGTCAGGCTCACCATACCTCCTCTCATGTACAGAAAATAAAGGACGGTATAAATGATGAAACGCTCCCTGTTATCATTACCTTAAAACAAACGAGTAAAGTCAATGGCTTATCAGAACTGTGCGCATTAGAAAACCTAGATAAGCAAAAAAGCGTGCTCCCCTCCCTCAAGCAAATTTCAGCACGCTGTTGTCAACAAACGATTCAACAGCTGTCGCAACACCCTGATGTGACAGGTATATCATACGATCTACAGGTGAAAGCCCTGATCAATGTTGCGGCTAGTGCAGTTAATGCAAGATATGTTGAAGAGCAATTTGGTTTAACTGGCAATGGCATCACGATTGCTGTGGTTGATACAGGGGTGGAACCTCACCCTGACCTCGTTCAACCTACCAATCGCATTGTAGGCTTCGCTGATTTTATTAATAATAGAACAACACCTTACGATGATCATGGTCACGGCACACACGTCGCAGGCTGTGCAGCGGGCAACGGGCGTGCGACAAACGGACTTTATCGTGGTGCTGCACCTGAAGCGAATGTGGTCGGCGTCAAAGTGTTGGACCAAAATGGGAGCGGGAGTCTATCAACCGTCATAGAGGGGATTAATTGGGTCATAGATAATCAAGCACAATATAATATCCGTATTATGAATCTCTCGCTTGGTGTGACGCCGTTTGCCCCTTACTACCGAGACCCATTAGCGACTGCTGCAGCCAGAGCATGGCAAGCGGGGATTTTCGTCACGGCTGCTGCTGGAAATGACGGAGCACAGGGGACCATCAATTCCCCAGGGTTTCATCCTCTAATATTTACCGTTGGTGCTATAGACGATCGTAACACGATTGACCGTGCTGATGATGTGCCTGCAACGTTTTCCAGTATGGGTCCTACCGTTAACGGCCTCATCAAACCAGACATCAAAGTGCCAGGCCAAGATATCATTTCTCTCGTCGCCTCAGATTCAACCTTGGCTAGACAATATCCACATCTAAGAGTAGGAAATAGATATATTAGATTATCTGGCACCTCTATGTCTACTGGACTTATGTCTGGTATGGCAGCTCAAATCCTACAGCAGCATCCGTCTCTCACACCCGACGAGTTGAAAGTGAGGTATCGGTCAACCTCTAGCTTTTTTGCCCAAGGCCGTCAAGGGTATGCCATACAGACCAATACCTTAATCTTACAACGTCACCTAGAAGACTAGCAAAACGAAAATATTAAATGCTAAAGGATACGAAGGTAAGAACAAAAAAACGTCTGTCCCTAAAATAGGGTTACAGACGTTTTTTTCTTTGGCGTCTCATAGGTTGTGAGAGTAAGGACTGGTAGAGTAGAAGGGTTTGTTGTACCGAATGGACCACTTGGTATTGCTGGGCGACATAATTTCGACCTAATTGGCCCAAATGATTCTGCCTGTCTGTAGAAGCTAGCACGTAAGCTATTTGTGTGGTGAGCAAGTTT
Source organism: Caldalkalibacillus salinus (assembly GCF_016745835.1). Taxonomy (NCBI): domain Bacteria; kingdom Bacillati; phylum Bacillota; class Bacilli; order Caryophanales; family Bacillaceae; genus Caldalkalibacillus; species Caldalkalibacillus salinus. The sequence goes on from NZ_JAERVL010000004.1 coordinate 268,106, forward strand.
TGATTAAAAGGAAGATAAGCTTTGTGATCACAAAAGTAGGTCTTCCACGCTAACTTGTAATTAGACGGTTGTACGAGTCCGAAAAATCCTTTTGTTCCTAGAGCGATGACAGGCCTCTCACATCCCATTGCCTCTAAGGCAACACGCCCCGTACCCACAACACAGTTGCTAGCTGAATATAGTGCTGGCATATCGTGTCTAGCCCCTAGAAAATGAATGAAGCTTTGTTGATGGTTTTCATGAATCTCCTGTATGAGTTGTTGAATCCGGCCTTCATACTTACCACTACCGACCAATACAATTCGAAGTTGTGGAAAGTATCGCTTTTTCACTTGGCTGGCTGAGGCTAAGAATTGCCGACATAACTTCAATTTATCCCATGCTAGGCGACTGCTGTACAAGAGTAAGGGTACGTCATAAGGTATATTGAGCTCCTGACGTAATTTCATAGGCTGTTGGTAACAGTATTGTTGTATATCAATGCCATTTTGTATGATCCGACTATGGATGCCTTGTCGCTTCAGCCACTCATATACTGGATAGCTAACGCTGACGACTTGTATAGGCCGGCGTCCTTTGCTGGAGAGTAATGTTCTTAGAAGGCGCTTTTTGTAATATAAACCGTGAACGGTGAACACCATGGGGATACCCGTTTGTTCCTTGAGCTTTTTGGCTTGTCGACCGGAAGGAAGCTGGTGCGCATGAATCACGTTAATTTGGTGCCTTTGGGCAATCGATCGTAACGCTTGCTTAATAGACTCCCCCTTGGGGAAATGAGTATACACAGGGCAGCCCAACTTCTGAAACTCAGGCAGCATAGGACCCGATCGACCCGCAATAACAACATGGACTCCTCGTTGAATTAATTGCCTTGCCATAGAGATAACATGTGTTTCCGTTCCACCCACATTCAACTCATCCAACAGGATTAACACGCGGATTTGGCGTGATTGCATTGATCTCACTCCTTACTCGTATTCTATTCAACTGAATGGTAGAATTCCTCGGCCTTTGTCCAACTGATGTATCCCTTTACTAACTTCCACAACAGCCTTTATTTCCAATAGGGTTAGGAGGGAGCCCGTACATTTCTAACTACGATGAATACGTTATAAGTAAGGTTTTGGTAGACGTATACGCCTGAATATCGTAGAAAGGGGCTCGAGTAGATGAAAGTATTAACGATTCTCGGTACGAGACCTGAAATTATACGTTTAAGTCTGATTATTAAAAAGCTAGATCAGCAGGCAACCAAGCATGTGTTAGTCCATACAGGGCAAAATTACGATCGTAAGCTCAGTGACATTTTCTTTGAACAATTGCACGTGAGACCCCCAGATTACCATGTTCATCTAGGCTCTCATTCCTTCGGAGAGCAAATTGGCGCGATGTTCCCCAAAGTAGAGGAGATCCTACGAAATGAAAAGCCTGACCGTGTCCTATTATTAGGAGATACGAACAGTGCCCTATGTGCGATGTTGGCCGAACGTATGGGCATCCCTGTCTATCATATGGAAGCAGGTAACCGTTGTTTTGATCCTGAGGTTCCAGAGGAAATGAATCGAAAGGTCATCGATGCTGTATCCACATTTAACCTTCCGTACACGCATTTGAGTCGAGAAAACCTACTCCGCGAGGGGATGGCCCCAAACAGCATATGGGTATCAGGTAATCCTATATATGAAGTTTTAGAACATTACAATCCTCAAATAGATCAAAGTCAAATTCTCGATCAGTGGCAATTGAAGAAAGGCCAATACGTACTCGTTACGGCCCATCGAGCGGAAAACGTGAGTCATCCAAAACGTTTAAAGCAGATCTATAGAGGGCTAGAGATGGTTGCACAACAGTTGGATGTTCCAGTCATCTGTAGTGTACACCCAAGGACTAAGGATTGTTTAGACCGCTATAACATTGAGATAAGAGAGCCACGTTTGATCCTAGCTGAACCTTTTGGATTCTTTGACTTTATAAAGCTACAAAAGCATGCCGGGTGTGTGGTTACAGATAGTGGTACGGTGCAGGAAGAAAGCTGTATCTATGATGTACCGGCCGTGACGATAAGAAGAAGTACGGAAAGACCAGAAACGATTACTTGCGGGAGTAATGTTCTCTCAGGGGTGGATGGAGACAGAATTGCAGAGTGCGTGTCTTACATGTATCGGTCTGTCCATACATGGTCGAAGCCAGAGGGCTACACCGATCCTCTCGTGTCGACGAGGATAGTGAATTACGTGTTAGGAGGCTTAACTTATGTTTAATAATAAACGCATTTTAGTAACAGGTGGAACGGGGTCATGGGGACAGGAATTAACGCGAAAACTATTAAAAACAAAGCCGAAAGAAATTCGTATTTTTTCACGTAATGAGGCGTCACAAGTGAACATGCAACGCCAATTCGGTAACCATGCGTCACTCACATTTATGATTGGAGATGTGAGAGACCTCTCATCTGTAGTGGAGGCCTGTGAGGGAATGGACTACGTGTTTCACCTCGCAGCTCTAAAGCATGTTCCGATCTGCGAAATGCAGCCTGAAGAAGCCTTGAAGACAAACGTCATCGGTACAGAAAATCTTATTAGAGCAAGTATTCAACAAAGGGTTAAAAAGGTCATCGATGTCTCTACCGATAAGGCCGTCGACCCTATTAACTTTTACGGTATGACCAAAGCTTTTGGGGAAAAATTAATGATCCGAGCCAATCTCCTAAGTGATTATACTAAATTCGTGTGCATCCGTGGTGGCAACGTATTAGGAACGAACGGAAGTGTAGTGCCTTTCTTTAAGAAACAAATACTGGATGGTCAAGATTTGACGCTGACATCTAAAGACATGACCCGTTACTTTTTAACGATATCTGAAGCGATTGAATTACTTTTAAAAGCAGCAGATGTCGCCATCGGCGGAGAGACGTTTGTTATGCAAATGAAGGCGTGTCGGATTATTGATTTGGCTCATGTCATGCGTAAACGCCTGGCCCGAAGTAAGATAGGTATCAGGGAGATAGGCATACGTCCGGGTGAAAAATTACATGAGGTTTTAGTGTCACACCATGAAACACCTCAAACTTACCAATATAATGAGCAATATTTTGTCATACTGCCATCGTATCTACCACAGGAGCCGTATGCCCACTATAGACAAAAGCAGAAAGTCACGTTTGAATATTATGATTCTAGTCAAACGCTCATGACACATGATCAAATAGAAGAGATGTTGAAGAAGGGAGGGTTTCTCAATTGAGAATACTCGTCCTAGGTGGCCAAGGGATGGCAGGTCACGTCATTACAGCCTATCTCCAACAAGATCCCACCCTAAAAGTGTGGTCCACTTTTAGGGTGGATCAGTATTCTAAGATCCATGAAGCAAACACAATAGGAGTCGATGTACGCGATCTGAATCAACTCGCATCGGTGTTAAACCATATCCGTCCTCACGTCGTGATTAATGCAGTTGGGATATTGAATCAGGCAGCAGATGAGCAGATGTATGACGCTATTTTTATTAACAGCTTACTACCACATTGGTTAGAACAAAAAGGGAACCAAGATGGTTTCCGTCTTATTCATATCAGCACAGACTGCGTTTTTTCCGGGGCTGATGGAGATTATAAAGAAGAAGATCATAAGGATGGTACGACAAATTACGCTAAGACCAAAAGTCTTGGTGAGGTTCAATCACCCTCTCATTTAACGATTAGAACCTCTATTATAGGACCAGAACAAAAGAAAAACGGTATTGGGCTCCTACATTGGTTTTTACAGCAAGAAGGCAAGATTTATGGCTATCGTCATGTTTACTGGAGTGGTGTAACGACGATAGAGTTGGCCAGAATGATCACATGGTCACTACAGCAACAGCACCTCACCGGTCTAGTACATCTTACAGGACAGCACAAGTTATCAAAATATGACTTACTCTGTTTGTTTAAGGAAGTGTTTAACCGCAAGACAGTGACCATTATACCCGAAACAGAGAAGAAGTCTGATAAATCTCTCGTTAATACACGTCAAGACTTTAAGTATGTCGTCACCGAATATGATCGGATGATCCGAAATATGAAACGGTGGATGTTGAAACATGCTCATCTCTATCCTTATGATTTGTGAATCACCTTAAGGAACTTGTGTTAGAGCCGAGCTCTAAATGATAATAACATGTATCACGTGTTTGCCAACTCGATAGACATCCCTACATTAACATGAAAAGAAGATGGCCTTGGGGCCATCTTCTTTCAGATTGTAGAAAAACCTCTTCTGTGATATGAGCGTGTTATTCATGTTTTTCGGTAGTAGGTGAGTGTGTCCAAAATCGTCTGTTTTACAGATTTAAAAGGCACCCATTTCGTTAACATAAACAGGGTATCAGTTCGACCTAAGACCACTTGAGGATCGTTGTCTCTAAAATAACGAGGATTAACGGCGATAGTAAAAGGTCGTTTAGCATACATATAAAGCGTATCAATCAGGTGTTGAATAGAGATGGCTTCGCCACGACAGATATTCACAATCTGCCCGTTGTCATAGGGGGCGCGTACCAGTAACCAGTACGCACGTATCGCGTCACGCACATCTACAAAATCTCTTTGAATCGAAGGATCTCCTAATGCTAATACAGGTTCTAACTCACCTGTTTCTATTTGTACCACTTTTCTTGCTAGTGTGGCGCATACCCCAGTTGAATCACCAGGTCCGAAAAGATTAAAAGTTCTAGCAATGACAATCGGTAAGTCGTATAGTGTGGCGTACATTTGAGCCGTCTGAGTTTGTAAAAGCTTGCTCCAGCCATACGGTGTTACAGGACGTGTCGTCGAGTGTTCATTAAGGGCAGTCTCGTTAAGGTCTTGTGTCAATTCGTATTCATGTGCCGTGCCCGCCACCAGTATGCCTTTGATCACGTGTCTTTGGAATTGCAACACGTACTCTAGGAGATTCGTGGTTTGAATAACGTTGGCATGGAATAAAGGGAAAGGAGATGTCTTCGAGTATTGCGATTGACTTTGACCTGCGAAGTGAAAAATATAGTCAAAATGAGTATGCTGCATCATGGTTTTGACCTGGTGAGTGTCAGTCAGATCACATTGCATATATTGATAACGTCCATGTTTCACCTTCCCCTTTGTCTGGCGCCCCACACCGATGACTGTGTTTTGAGTTGAACGTTTAAGGAGATAGTTTACAAGATGACGCCCAACATAACCATTCGCTCCTGTGACAAGAATTTTCCTGCTCGTCATTCGGTTTCACCAGGCAGGAGTTGATGTTTAATTGTGGGGAAGAGGTCATTGGCCTCTCTAAATTGAGGCGGACGCCCGATATCTAACCAAAAGGCGTCATTTTCAAAGTGACGTACAGGTTGGTTTTTTCGTAACAGGACTTGTATCAGGTCTGGTACATCAAAAAATTGGTTTTTAGGTATATATCCTAGCAATGCAGGGTCCATCATATAGATCCCCATGCTCACGTGCGCTGATTGTTTCGGTTTTTCGAGGAATTTGGTGATTCTATCTTCCTCTGTTTCTAACACACCGAGGTCTACATCGAGGTTCTTCTTCTGGGATGCGATCGTAATTAAACTTTCCTTAGCGCAATGGAAATCATAAAAAGCTTTAAGGTCCAAGCTCGTTAATACGTCACAGTTGATCACAAGGAAAGGCTGATTCATCTTAATATTCGCTAAGGGTCCAGCTGTGCCAAGCGGCTTATGCTCCAAGACATAGCGAATATCAACGTGCCATTTTGATCCATCACCGAAATACGTTTGAATGAGTGGGGCAAGGTAACCACATGCCATCGTAATGGATTGAAACCCATAATAGTGTAATTGCCGTACGATAATGTCTAAGATGGGGACTTCTCCTACAGGTAAAAGCCCTTTTGGTAGGATTTGAGTATAGGGTTTCATACGTGTGCCTTTCCCACCGGTCACGATGATCGCTTCCATTTACACCCCTCCTTTAGACGACATATTCGTCGGGTCGGAAAAGCGATTTGTGTTGTTTCATCCACTCGATCGTCCTTGATAGTCCTTCATCTAAACTTACTTGAGCTTTCCATCCCATCATAGACTGTGCCTTATCTGAGTTGGAGAAAAGGCGGTCTACTTCACTCTTTTCCGGCCGTAATCGGTCCTGTTTTACCGTGATCGGAATGTCTCTACCTACCATCTTTTTAATCTTTTCTGCTAGCTCTCCGATTGAAATTTCAAAACCACTTCCAGCATTTATCACTTCACCAACGGATGGACAAGAAGCAGCGTGTAAAAAGGCCCGAGCGGTATCTTCCACATAAGTGAAATCTCTAGTCGCTTTAAGGTTTCCTAATCTAATTTCATCTTCGTGTAACGCTTGATTAATAATGGTTGGAATAACAGCACGCATGGACTGTCGAGGGCCGTATGCGTTGAACGGTCTAACTGTGATCGCAGGTAATTCATAGGAACAATAGAAGCTTTCAATCATCTTATCGGCGGCAATTTTACTTGCCGAGTAAGGCGATTGACCCTGAAGCGGATGTGTTTCATCCATTGGGACGTACTGAGCTGTTCCGTACGTTTCACTTGTTGACGTATGCACGAGTCTAGCAATACCGTGATGGCGTACAGCTTGGGCGATATTAACGGTCCCTAATACGTTCGTTTGTACGACATCCGTAGGGTTGACATAGGAATAAGGAATAGCAATTAAGGCGCCCAAATGAAGGACTGTATCGACACCCTTACAAGCGTTCATGACGCCGTGGGGGTCTTTTAGATCACCCATATACATTTCAATGCCGTTTTGCTCATCCTTCGTAAGCTGGTCTAAATAGCCCTTGGTGTTCATCGAGTTGTAATGAACAAAGGCCCGGACGTTGGCCCCTTCATGCAATAGTGCTTGCACCACGTGGCTGCCAATAAAACCACTAGCACCAGTGACCAAGACAGATTTATTTTTGAAATTCAAACCCATTCACCTACTTTTTACGAGAAGATGTTATAGGATATTCTGTAGCTTCAACTGTTGTACGGGCTATGGTACTACCAAAGAGTAATTTAGACGGGTACCTTTTAAAAGTTTAGTAGGGGACAGCCCTGTCAGATTGCACGTATGATGAATACGTTAGAAATGAGTCTTCGTTACTTGGATAAAGCTATAACAGGGGCATGATAGATATATATCCTCGTCAATCAGGTAACGGGGTTGGATGAACAAAGGAGCCAGAGAGGAGTGAAGGACATTGAGCAAGCTTAATAGACCGGTCTTCATTATTGGCACCCCTCGTTCAGGGACAACATTATTGTTTGATATCCTTTCTAAAAGTAAAGAACTTTGGAGCTTATATGATGAAAGTCCGTACTGGAATGTTTATGCCGGACCCGAGTTTAGGGGCTGGGAGTCCATGTTATTAAAGGAAGAGGACGCAACTGAAGAAGTAAGTAAACAAATTAAAGAAGCGTTTACCAAACACCTTGAAAATCATGAAGCTCGATACGTCTGTAGAAGTAAGATGAGAATGGTTGAAAAAACACCTGATAATTGCTTTCGTATTGATTTTATCCATGCACTTTTCCCAGATGCCTACTTTATTTATCTTAAGCGGGATGGGCGTAATACGATCAGTTCAATGATTGAGGCTTGGAGACATTACCAAAAATATCCTGTCCCAGTATCAGTAAACATTGATTTACAGAACGGTTCTAAAACACAAAAGTGGTGGGGCTCCTTACCCCCGGGATGGAAGGATTATGCACAGGCCAAAGTGGTTAATGTCTGTTTGTTCCAATGGAGACAAGGCAACCTTAAGGCCATGCAAAGTTTAAACAAAATCCCATCGTCACAGGTAATCGAAGTCACTTATGAAGCGCTAACAACTGATGGAGAACGAGTTATAAATGACATATGTCAAAAGATCGATATTTCCTTTAGCAAATCCTTGCGGCAGGAGGTGGCTTCTATTTATCCCGTTCAACAGGATAAGTGGAAGCAGTTTAATCGGGAGTTAATTCTCAGTGTTCATGAGGACATTAAACAGGTCATGCGCAAAATGGGATACACTGTGTAGAAAGGATGAGGCACAATGACTTCACAAGGGCCTAAATTATTTCTTAACTCTATACCCAAGAGCGGAACACACTTGCTACAACAAGTGATACAAGGGATGCCACATTTTAAATTTCATACCCACAGCCAATTTTACGAAGGGACTAAACATCAAATACCCGAACACAGTGCCAAATTGAGTACTTTTGAACCTTTTGACATGGCTGCTGGACACGTCTATTACTCTGAGGAATGGTCTTCGATGCTAAAGGACGTAGGTGTGAAGCAGATATTCATCTATAGAGACCCTAGAGATGTGGTCATCTCATTCGCTTACTTTATACAAAAATTCCCCCAACATCAGCTTCATCACTATTTTACTGACGTGTTAAGTCACCAAAAGGATCGATATATTGCTCTCATCCGAGGGGTTAACGAATACGATGCCAAATACCCTGACATTAACGATTGGTATAGTAGGTTTATAGATTGGAAGGATGATCCGAATACCCTTGCGATCACTTATGAGGATCTAATGAAAAACTACCGCTCAAGGATACGGACATTGAAAAAAATAGCAAGTTTTGCTTGGAAAAGTGCCCACCCGCCTGTGTCAATCGGACGTTTGGCAAAGAGAATGCACCAAAATATCGCGCCTGAAAAATCTGCTACATTTCGCTCTGGGAGAATAGGGAACTGGCGGCAAGAATTCGATGAAGAAACAAAAGAATGGTTTAAAAAAATATGTGGAGAGTTGCTAATTGAAACAGGATTTGAAAAGAATAACGACTGGTAAAATGGAGGTTCATAGCCTTCATTTTTTATCTTTTTAACTCTTGTTATCTAAAGTCGAACTATCTCTTATCTTCTAAAAGGAAAGGACCCACCACACACTACAATAATTAGAACAAAGTGTCTATCTACTCATACGGAGTATATAACGGACTAACTTTTGATCGTACCACGCCTTAACTTTTCTGTACTCTGCATCCCTTCTCTGTTTCAAGTTCATTGTTAATGTGCTGTTAATAAAAGTCAGCGGGGCGTTATGGTAATAAAAATGGATATGCGGGATGATGCGTGCCCAACATTCATAGTCAAAGGCAGCATGTAATGTAGGATTAAAACCGCCTCTTTTCAAAAGGGTTTGTTTATGAATCATGACGGTATCTAATTGAATAGGACAAGACTGTCTTAGCGCCACGGCTAATTGTTTTTGTCCCAGTCTTTTTCCAAATGGCCCCTCAATGTGTTTGTCACTGTTTACCTCGAAATAAGGCGTATATGAAAGCTTAGCATGATGTTTAAGCATGTATGACATTTGCTGCATGACCTTATCTCGATCATAACGATTGGATGGGAATAGGAAGGTAACATATTCTCCATTAGCTACATTCAGCCCCTTATTAAGGGCTCCTGCAACCGTTCTTTGCTTCACATGCCAATGCCGAACTTGTTTTAAGTTATCGTTTAAACCATCTAACAAAGTGTTTGAGGACGTCATATCTAAAACAATAATTTCTTTATTGGCATACGTTTGTTTCAACGCGCTTTGCAAAGTTTGGTCAATACTTAAGTCTCCAGAGTATGGAAGGAGGATACTCACTTTTCCCATGCTTTCACTCCCTTTCTATTAACAGTGTATGGAAAGATCCATCTAAGAGTTTGGACAACTATCGTAAGGAATGAAAAAACGTTGTTTGTCCTCAATTATATGAGATTAAGTTATAGATGTAGGGACACTCGTACAGGCATTTGATGTTTGGCTATCATAAGCTAGTAGAAGGATTGGTATGTAAAAACTCTGATAAGAGGAGGGCACTGTCGTATGTCCTATGTTTTCCCGCGACCTTTGAAGCCTTTTTTAGTCTCGTCCGTGCCCAAAAGCGGTACACATTTGATGCATCAACTCTTGAACGGGATCCCCCAATTAAGTCATCCGTTACAGAATCAGAGCATGAAGTTCTTCGTCAATAATCCACCAAGTCAATTCTATGAAGATCATGATAACCGGCTTAAAGCCCTTCAGCCCAATCAATTTGGTTTGGGTCATTTACATTACACGCCAGAGTATGTGACGTTATTACGGACACACCAATTGAAGCATATCTTTGTCTATCGTGACCCTAGGGACGTGCTCGTGTCTTTATGCTACTTCATCGCTGATAAGTGGAAACAGCACCCATTACATCAGAGGTTTCAAGCATTATCAATAAAAGATAGAGCACTAACGCTTATAAACGGTATCCCAGGTGAGTTTCCGCATTTCTCAGATTACTTTGGACCTTTTTACGGTTGGTTAAAAGATACGGATACGTTGAAGGTGAGTTATGAGGAGCTCATGCAAACCCGAAGCTCCCGCCGACAGGCTTGTCGTAAAATGGTTCACTATCTATGGGAAAATCAAACACCACCAGAGCCAATAAATCTACTGGTGTTGAAAATGGAACGTAACGTGAATACTAAAAAGTCTGTGACATTCAGGAAAGGTCAAGTCGGATCTTGGCGTGATGAATTTGACGATGAAGTCATAGAAGCGTTCAAAAGAGTCGCAAATCCAATGCTCCAATTAGCAGATTATGAGAAGAATCACCATTGGTCATGAGTTTTTTGCGTAGCTATGTAGGCGTTTACTCACAAGGGCATTAAAGAAGAGGCTGAGGATCAAATCTTCAGCCTCTTCTTTTTCATTTATGCTGAGATATAGCCCCGCTGCTTTAGATACTCATACACTTTGGAGACGCTCTCATTCACCGTTTCTTTGTCTGTTTCAACTGTTAATTGAGGGTTGATAGGGGGCTCAAAAGGGTCGCTAATACCTGTAAAGTGTTTGATATCACCATCTAAGGCTTTTTTGTATAGTCCTTTGACATCGCGACGAATACATTCCTTCAGTGGGCAATTGACGTATACCTCAACAAAAGAGCCAATGTTATCTCTTGCCATGTCTCTCATCTCCTGATAAGGAGAAATAAAAGAGGCCAACACGATGACATGATGCTTCGTTAACAAACTGGCTACGAACGAAACACGCTTGATATTGGTCATCCTATCCTGCTTCGAATATCCTAAATCGGATGTGAGATACTGACGGATAAGATCGCCATCTAACCTTTCATAAGGAACGCTTTCGTTCTGTAATTTTTTTGCTAACGCCTCACATATCGTTGTTTTCCCAGCTCCGGATAGTCCTGTAAACCAAACGGTGACTCCCCTAGCCATCTGATTTCCCCCTTTTTCTACTTTTAAGCTTTTCTATGATTGACGGCAGATGGGTTGGAGCAGGAGTGGAGGGCTTTAACTCTGGGTTTCTTTGGTAAGCAATAGATTCTATTTTTCTCACAATGTTCTCTTCAAAAGCTTCATTCGTTAGACGGCTAGCCGTTTGTAGTCCATTTTGAACGAATGACTTAGCTATAGTTGGATTTTTTAATACACGATACATACCTTTAGCGATAGACGCATGATCTCTTGGTCGCGCTATATAGGCGTTCTGTAGGTGCTGACAGAAATTGAGTATACCTCCAGAGTTCGTTGTCACAACAGGGGTCCCACACGCCATCGCTTCAAGAGGCGGAATGGAGAAGCCCTCAAACCAAGATGTTGAGACAAATAAATCTGCTTGTTGATAAAGGCGTGCCATTTGCTCTGATGATTGTGGTTTAAAGTTGCGATGAGGAATGCCTTTTATTTTAAGATCGACTTCAGTACAGACCATATGAACGATAAATTTCCCTTTATAGTGCCGTTTGAGCAACCGCATGGCCTTAATAAAATCTTCGTAACCTTTTAACCGATAGGCTGTGTTGGGGTCTCTAGCAATATACATGATCACTTTGCGACCATTTCGATACGGTTTCACTTTTGGATGAGCGGGGGAAAAGATATTGGGATCAACGCCAAGGTTGACGACCAGACCTGAACGACCTGTCGCCTGATAGATTTTGTTGTTTAACCAATTAGAGATACTGATAACCGGTACATTTTGATGGTACGTCCATAGGGCGAAATCTCGATCAGGGACCCATAACGGTTCAAATCCTAAGCTGAATCGTATACATTGACGGGGCCACGCTTCAAACGCTGGTTTAAATGTGGTATAAAAGTTCGGTAAAATCACATCACCGTAAGGAATATACTCTTTTTTCAAATCAGGGACCTTGGTCAATTTACACTTAACAGGGTAAGCCACTTCGGCATGTTGGGGGATGACCATTTCAACGTCATGACCGTATTTTTGTAACGCGTGGGCTGTTTCTACTAGAACCTTGCAGCCCCCACCAACATGCAACGCGCCTACTGGTATGACAACTTTCATAGACACACCTCATTTATCTTTAGCGTTATACTATCATACGTCCTTCCCGTCCTATGGGATTTGGTATCAGTCTATAGAAATTAATTTTGTATGCATGACCATACCTTTTCAGCTTATACTCGTCTACGCTTTTACGTCTTTGTAAACATAGGATATATCAGATATTCACAACCATTGAGGTGAAATGATGAGTATAGCTCGTATTCCTAATCTAGTGAGTGTTGTCATCCCTGTGTATAATAGAGCGGCGTATATTAAAGCGTGTCTTAACAGTCTCCTAAGACAAACTTACCGTAATTTAGAGATCATTGTGGTCAATGACGGTTCAACGGATAAAACGATGCATGTGGTTGGTTCATGGAAGCACGCTTTGAAAATGCCACCGGCAAAGAAGGAGCGTATCGTCTTAGTGAATTTACCTCGGAACATAGATGTGGCAGGGGCGATACACACCGGTATGTTTATGGCCCAAGGTGAGTTTATTGCCATGCAAGATTCCGATGATTTATCACACCCTTCACGTATTCAGAAGCAAGTGACGTATTTGAGAAGACATGCGAGTGTGGCCATGGTTGGTAGTAACTATGCTTACTTTCCTCATGGCGCCTTTCACCGCAGAAAGCCTGCGAACTGGATTCGTTATGGTTCTCAAATCAATCGGACATACAGTGAAGGAGGGCACTGTGTGTGTCATGGGACCATACTGTTTAGAGGGAGTGTTTTTGATCAGATAGGTGGGCATAATAGAAAAGTTGAAGGGGCAGAGGATTATGAGTTTATCGCCCGGGCCATCAAAAACCAGATGAGAGTTGAGAACATACCAGAAGTCCTTTACTACTATCGCAATCACCATACTCAAAGGTCACGGAAGTTTTACTAGCAGAGTGAATGCTTGCAATGAAAAGAGTCACCCCCATCACTTAGGGGGTGACTTCTTATTTTCTCTTTCGACTGTCAATAACCTTCTTCGTTGTTCTTCTTTGTCGGTAAAATCTGCCCTGCCGTTGTCTTACGACCGATTCACGCGGTAACGGTGAATCACTTGCAGAGCATGGACGATATTGTGTTCAAATGCGGGCTTTGTTAATCGTCTTGAGGCAGCTAATCCACCCTGAACGAGCCGGTTGGACAAGGGTTTATTTTTGAGTACGGTTACAATGCCGTTTGCTAGCGCTCGCGGCTGAAGGGGTGGTACGACAAACGCACTATGCCCATGTGCGGCGAAATCCATAACACCGCCTGAGTTTGTTGTCACAACAGGCGTGGCACACGCCATAGCTTCAAGTGGAGGTAACCCATATCCTTCCGCTCGAGAGGAAGATACAAAGACATCAGCTTGTCGATAGAGGTTGGCCATTTCTACATCAGTTTGAGGTTGAAAAACACGGTGCGCAATACCAGGGAGTCTCAAGCGGTTTTCAGGACAAATCAAATGAACGATAAATTTCCCTTTATATTTTCTGTTGATCATCTTCATAGCTTGCGCAAACTCGCTAAAACCTTTTACAGCATACCCAAGGTTAGGATCTCGTGCAATGTAAAGAATAATCTTCTTTTTTCGCTTAGGTTTACTTATTCTTATCGGATGAAAGATTTGCGGATCGATGCCAAGATTAACCACAGCAGAGCTGGGTTTCTGAACCGCGTTCACAATTTGTTGATTTAACCAGTGTGAAATGCTAATGATTGGCACATTCTGATTATAAGTCCAAGTAGCAAAATCTTTGTCTGGTACCCAATAGGGTTCAAACCCTTGACAGAGTCGAACAACCTGTTGTGGCCAAGCCTGAAAAGCTGGCAAGAACGTGATGTAGTAGTTTGCTAGAATAATATCCCCATAAGGAATATAGTCTTTTGATAGCGTTGGTACCGTTCTTACCTTGGCGTGCACAGGATATTTAATGGGCATCCCATTTGGTATGACGATTTCTGCCTGGTGACCTCGTTTAACCAAAGCGTTTGCGGTATCTACTAGGGTTTTGCAGCCTCCACCGGTCTCTAATGAGCCAACAGGGATGACTACTTTCATTTGTAACCCTCCTTCATGTTTACAATATTCTACTAATCTATAAAGCCATATGAAACTGTAATTAACCCAAGCCTGTCAACTTTGGTCAGGACACTATTTTAAGAGAAATAGTAGGGAGGCCAGTACGAAAGGAGAGACGACGCCATAGAATGTAAGTGACTTGAGAAATGAATGATTCTAAAGGAGGATTATTATGCCTGACGTAGGGATCGTGATGCCTGTATACAAACAAATCCCGATATATTTATATCAGGCTATTAAATCGATTAGAAGGCAAAGTTACCGTCGTTTTCATCTCGTTATTGTGGTTGACGGTGTGACAAAGAGTGTTTTACGTACCATACGCAAGGCAAAAGGCAAAGATCGTCGGATTAAAGTCATATCGAGGAGACAGAATCAAGGTGTGGCTAAAGCCCTTAACATTGGATTTAGATATCTTTATGCTAGAGCCGATATACAATACCTGACATGGGTATCGAGTGATAATATATATTACAAAAATTATATACGGATATTCCGCAACACATTAGCTAAGAGTCCTGCTCATATTGGGTTAGTGTATAGCGGGTTTAGACATATTAATGGCAAAGGAAAGCCACTATTCAATAAAGACCATCAAAGGGAAATGTTAAATTGGCAAAACCAACCAAAAGAGAATATACTTGACGTTTGCTTTGTCGGGGCTTCTTTCATGTATCGTAAATCAGTGGCCATGAAAACAGGGTTCTATCGCTTAGAACCAATAGAAGATTATGATTATTGGCTAAGGTTAACCGAACATTGTGAGATCCAGTTCATACCAAAACTACTCATGGATTATCGTGTGAATTCCAAGCACAGTATCTCCGCCCAATTGCAAACGAAAGAGCAGCATAGAAGGTGGCGGCTGTCCTATCAACTAGCAAAGTTTGAGGCGAGAGGAAGAAGGAAGATTCCACTTGAGACAACGGTCATCTACCCCGTCAATATTGCTTCTGAGCATACAATCCAGATGATTGAAAGCTTATATGAACAAAGTTATAGCAATTATAAATTGATCGTTATTGACATCTCACCATCGCAAGCAGTGACCCCAATGGTTCATGCTGTGCCAGATCCCCGTTTAGAAGTGATCGGCATGCCGAACGCTAGTGTCAAACACGCGATTCATGAGGGGGCTAGAAGAGCGCAAACACCATTTAGTTTCGTTTATGGTCAACATGCGTACCCTCCCCACACTTTACAAAACATGATTAATCACCTTAGGCAGTTTCCCCCACACGTCATTTCAGCCACCACGATTACGAATGGGAACGCCATACAAGCGAGAGTGACCCATCCAGTTAACAATCCTCAGTTTGGGGAGTTGTATCGTACGGGCAAATTACTGACCATTCTCGGGCGGAAATAAAGTTATAGGGGGAGTGAATACTATATGATCGGTGTCGTATTCAAGCCGGCAAAAATGAAGAGATTAGTTAAAGGGAAGGAAGCACATGAAAATATCCATTATTATAAACATCTTGCGCTAAAACACAAAAGAGATATCCTTTTTTATTCGTTAAATATGATACGGAAAAAAGGTATGAGTGTGAAAGGGTATCAATATAAACACCAGGAGCAACGTTTCAAAATTTATCTCGGAACGTTACCGAAAGTAAACCTGCTCAGGACGATTGTGCCTAGCAAACACTATGGTAGTCTAAAGCTACTTGAGCAAGAAAGGGACATCATGTTCGTTAACTTAGTGGAAGGACGGAACAAATACAGAATTAACAAGTATCTAAAAAACATGCCTCAAGTAGCCGCCCATATACCAGACACAGAGAGACTAACGGGCCATACGCTACTTCAATATCTTAAAAGCTATCCTAAAGTAGTCATAAAACCGATTAACGGTTACTTTGGTGAGAAGATATTTGTGATATCACAACACGGTCATGAGTATTTGGTTCGCTACACACGCAAGGGAAAACAGTATGAAAAAAGATTTCCAACTCACCAGCTACACATCTTCATAAAGACATTCTTCTCCAATCCAAGCGAATATATGGTCCAAGAGTATATTCCCTTTGCAACGTATAATGGCAAGAAGTTTGATATTAGGACGTCTGTTCAAAAAGATAAGGCCGGTCATTGGCGAATGACAGGGATTGTCACGAGGGTAGCAGGGAAAGATAGAATTGTAACCAATGTAGCTCAAGGTGGAAAGGCGGTATCTTTCCAAGAGGTGCATGAAACATTACAGGATTTACATCCTGTGTTAAAGAATGAGGTGCAGGTTTTGAGTTTGAAGCTTGCCAAGGAGATAGCCAAACTGAATCCTACGACAGTAGATTTAGGTTTAGATATTGCCGTAGATAAACAAGGTAAACTATGGTTTATTGAAGCTAATTATTGTGATCAACGCTACGCTTATCGTGAAGCAAATGATTTACAGATGTGGGAGGCCAGTTATCGTACGCCGTTTGAGTATGCAAATGCGATCTATCACAAAAAAGTTGGAAGCTCATAAACGCTTCCAACTTTATTTTTGATTTAGACGCTTGGCCAGTAGTCGCTCCATGAGAACGGGCATGGTAGCAAAGAGTCGACTCCCTATTTCCATCCATAGCGGCATGTTGATTTCCCTTACGGGTCGACCAATGCAGCCCACAGTGCGTTTAGCCACAGCCGTCGGTGAAAGCATATACTTTGATACGTTCTTTACATAGTCTCCTTGTGGGTCCGCCACGTCAAAGAATGGGGTACGTATAGGGCCTGGGTTAATTGCAGTAACATGTATATTTTTCTTTATGAGTTCGAGGCGCAAACTATTTGTGAAACCGATAAGGGCAAATTTACTTGCGGTGTAAGCACTCGATTTTGGGGTGGCCACTTTTCCAGCTTGAGATGCAATGTTAATGATATGACCTGTCTGGTTCTCAATCATGTGAGGGAGAACCTGCTGAACACAGTAAACGGCACCCAAGTAGTTGACATTGATCATATCCTCAAACTGCGTCACGTCAGCTTCTTCAAATAATTGAAATGCACCAAAACCAGCGTTGTTAATAAGAACATCAATGTGAGGCACGCGTTCAAAAACTTCGTTAAACGCGCACTGTACTTGTTTGTAATTTGCCACATCAACCGTTGTGTATGGGACAGGCTGGTCATATTTGTTCTCCAATTCTTTGCTGACCGTTGCAAGTTTCTCAGTGGACCGGGCCATTAAGAAAGGGGCGCCGCCTCTTTTTAAGACCTCTTCAGCTATGGCAATGCCAAGACCGCTAGAACTTCCTGTAATAACAACGTATTTGTCTTTAAGGTGTACCATATGAGTGACTCCTTTTCGTCATCAATCTCGTCACGACTTAATATCAATCCCTTATTGACCTTACAATAAGTGGAGTAAGGTGGCAATATAAAAAAACAAATCATAATCATTATGATTTACAAATAGATATTAACAAGCTATAATAATGACGAAGATAAATCGAAAACATTATGATTTACATAAATAGGAGGAGAGATTAAGGTGATGATTTCTAAACATTTATTGAAGACAACGACAGTGTTTCTTATCCTGGTGCTCGCACTTATAGGGTGTCGAAATGCAGAAGTTTCACCAGTAGAGGGGGACACCCCAAGTGAGGGAGAGGAACAAGAAACATTATTAATTTATACGAGCATGTATCCCTTGTATTTTTTTGCAAATGAGATCGCAGGAGAACATGCTGAAGTGGTTAACCTTGTACCTCCAGGCGTTGACCCACACAACTTTGAACCGACTGCACAAGATATTATTGCCCTAAGTGATGCAGATATATTTATTTATAATGGAGGCGGTTTTGAACACTGGCTGGAAAAAATCATTGAATCTGTGAATAGTGATACGATGACCGTATTAGATTCAACTGCAGACATACAATTGCTCAAGTCTGAAAACTTGGGACAGAGTGTATTAGATCAAGAGAATGTAGAGCATGGTCATGAAGATACACATAGTCATGATGAGCATAGCCACGATAGTCATGATGGTGAACATGCCAACTCTGGAGAGGTTGAAGCCTCTCATGATGAGCACGGTACAGAAGAGGAAGATCATGACCACAGTGGTCATGACGACGGACATGAACATGATGATCATAACAACGATCATGCGCATGATCATGGTGAGTATGACCCGCACGTCTGGTTAGATCCGGTGATGGCGAAACAACAGGCCGAAGCTGTGCTTGCAACACTCATTGAACAAGATCCAGCAAACGCTGAAGACTATGAAGAGAACTTCTCAGACCTGGCTCAACGTCTGGATAGCTTAAATGATGAGTTTAATGAGCTCAGTGATCATGTAGTAAGAAGAGACTTTATCGTTTCCCATTCTGCATTCGGCTATATTGCGCATCGTTACGATTTAAATGAAATATCTGTAACAGGATTGAGTCCGTCTAACGAACCTAGTCAGCAACAGCTCCGCCAGATCATTGAATTTGCAAATGATCGCGATATACAGTATATATTGTTTGAAAACTTCGTGACACCTCGAGTCGCTGAAGTGGTTAAAGATCAGTTAGGCTTAGAATCGCTTATTATTCATAATTTAGAAGGATTAACAGAGGAGGAAGTCACTCAAGGCGAGGATTACTTCACACTAATGGAAAAGAACCTTGAAGTCCTTCGCGAAGCTTTGGGTTACAATTAAAATGATGGATAAACAAAATGTTAGTCAAAAACCTGCAACGATAGAACTAAAGCATATCGATTTCCAATACGATTCAAAGTCGAAAGTACTCCAAGATGTCAATCTCTCTGTAGGGCAAGGGGAATTCTTAGGGTTGGTTGGTCCTAACGGGTCAGGGAAATCAACACTGATTAAATTGATTCTAGGACTTCTAACCCCTACTAGAGGCGAGGTTAGGTTGTTTGGTCAACCTGTTCAAAAATTTGATCAGTGGCCGAAAATCGGCTATGTATCCCAAAAAGCGAATAGCTTCAACAGTGGCTTCCCGGCCACTGTTTTTGAAGTTGTTTCAACAGGGATTTTTGGTAAAATGGGGCTGTTTCGTTGGCTCGGGAAAAAAGAAAAGGCTAGGATTATGAGAGCGATTAACATGGTTGGCCTAAAAACGTTAGCCCACCGTAATATCGGTAAATTATCTGGTGGCCAGCAACAAAGGGCATTTATTGCCAGGGCGCTAGTGAGTGATCCTGATTTGTTAATTTTGGATGAACCGACCGTAGGCGTCGATGCTGAGTCAGTGGATCGTTTTTACGAGCTTATTGAACATTTGCATGATCATGTCGGTATAACAGTGCTACTTGTCAGCCATGATATCGGTGTAATCACAACTAAAGTGGACCAAGTGGCCTGTTTGAACAAAAGGATCTTCTTCCATGGTAAGTCAGAAGAGTTTACGCAAAACCAAGAAGCGATTCTTTCAACGGCCTATGGTCATGATGTTCGCTTATTAGAGCATTCACATTAAACTCAAATTGATATAATATAGAGAGGAAGCGTGTTCCGTTGATAACAATGAAAATATACTGTGATGATGCCGTCAAGGAATTAAAGGAGAATAGTCAGAAATGATAGAGGCCATATTTGAATATCAGTTTTTAAGAAATGCGGTTATTTCCGGCATCGTTATAGGCTTCCTGGCCCCTATTCTCGGCGTTTTCCTCGTTGTAAGAAGGTTATCCATGATTGCTGATGCATTATCGCATATTACTTTGTCCGGTATTGCCTTTCATCTGTTGCTCGGGAAATTTTTTGCCTTTTTTGGCCCACTCAACCCCATTTATATGGGCATGTTGTTCTCAGTGGGGGGCGGACTGGCGATAGATAAATTAAGAAAAACGTATAAACATTACCAAGAGTTGGCCATTCCTATTATGCTTTCAACAGGGATTGCATTTGGGGTGGTTTTCATCTCCATAGCGGGCGGTTTTAACACAGATTTATTCACGTATTTATTTGGTAGTATTGTGGCTATTAGGCAATCGGATATGATTACCATTTTTGCTATAGGCGTTATTGTTCTTATCGTCATTCTTCTATTGTACAAGGAGTTATTTTCATTATCCTTTGATGCCGAGAACGCGAAAACCACAGGTATACCAGGCCGCATGATTAACCTTATTTTTATTCTTATGGTGGCCTTGATTATTGCTTCTGCTATGAGAATTGTAGGGATACTGCTCGTATCGGCCCTCATGGTTTTACCGGTTGCTTCGAGCTTAAGGCTTGCTAATAGTTTCAAACAAACGTTTTTATACGCTATTATTTTCGGTCAAACTTCTGTTTTAACGGGTCTCTACCTCGCTTTTGAGTTAGATTGGGCACCAGGTGGCACGATTGTCATCATCTCGTTTATCATATTACTCACGATTATGACGATACAAAAAACTAAGGATTTCTTCACGAGTCATAATCAGAGGCGGGACGTTGTACGGAGTAAGCAATAGTCCTTCTCACTTTGCTCTCATACTTTATTTCTGTAGGGTTTAAAGTGACTACATCTCTATCTTAGGATAAGGAGGGAGTAGCCATGAACGTTGAGCAGGCACTTCAAACATTAAAGGACAACGGGTATAAGTATACGGGAAAGCGAGAGGAAATGATCCGTATATTTGATCGTGAAACAAGGTATATGTCTGCCAAGGAGATGTTCGAGTTAATGAGGCAAGATTATCCCAGTCTCAGTTTTGATACGATTTATCGAAACCTATCGTTATTTCAAGATCTTAATATTGTAGAATATACCGAACTATCAGGGGAGCGAATCTATCGTTTAACGTGTGCAACAGACCACCATCACCATCATATCATTTGTACTGACTGTGGAAAAACTGAACCAATAGCATTATGCCCTATGAATGCCATACTTGGGGAACCGGATGGCTTTAAGATCACAGGACATAAGTTTGAGATATATGGTCAATGCGTCAATTGCGGGGATGTGCGCTCATGAATCTGCAGAGAGAATCGAATAAAGGACTAGGAGTATGGGTTGACATAACAGGGGTGGGTTTACTCTTATTCTTTATATTACTTTTCTATAATATGGAGTGGTTTAAAGGAGAAGAGCCCATAATAGATCTACCACGATCGTTGTTAAGTGTAAACACCATCTTTCTTAGCATTGTGATTGAAGCGATCCCTTTTATTCTATTAGGTGTTTTTGTTTCAGCCCTTATCCAAATCTATGTAAAAGAAGACACATTACAAAAGTATATCCCACAAAATGCCTACGCTGCTCTTTTACCGGCAGCTGTATTGGGCGCTATATTTCCTATATGTGAGTGTGCCATCATACCAGTTGTACGACGTCTGATCAAAAAAGGGATGCCTTTACATGTCGGTGTCGTGTTTTTGGTGGCGGCTCCTATACTGAATCCTGTTGTTTTTGGGTCGACGTTCTTTGCTTTTCGGACAACCCCCGCAGTTCTATATAGCCGAATGGCATTAGCCTTTGTGCTTGCGATCTTGATCGGCGGCATACTGTATATGCTATTCAAAAACACACATCAGCTCAAGCAAGAGGACGAGCTACCCCGTGGAGGTCATGATCATGGCCATGACCATGATCATAATCACGAACATCAACATCACGATCATGACCATGATGCACCACGCCCTTTAAATAAGTGGAAACAAACATTCTACCATGCAACGGATGAATTCTTTGACATGGGAAAGTACTTGATTGCCGGAGCATTTATTGCTGCGCTATTTCAGACGTTTCTAAACCGGGAAGTGCTTGTAGCCATTGGTTCAGAAGTTTGGTCTTCTACCATCGTCATGATGGCGTTTGCTTATGTTTTGTCCCTATGTTCCGAAGCGGACGCTTTTGTAGCAGCTTCCTTCGGAAACACTTTTACCGTAGGATCGCTTGTCGCTTTCTTAGTATACGGTCCTATGCTAGATCTCAAAAATACGATCATGCTATTCGCTTACTTTAAATTTCGCTTTGTTATCGCATTTATAATCACGGTGACGGTTGTTGTCTTTTTAGCGGTCTTGCTATTACAATTATTTATCCTTTAGCACAGGGCAACATGAATGACAGTGAACTTTGACGACGTAAATGAACAGTGGAAGTGAACAATGTCATGTCAAAACATTTGTCATATTGTGGTGTGCTATCAGTGTTGACTCTAGCATATAGTTGGATTTAACGTAATGTAACAACATCGTATCATGACAGAAAAATCCTTAGGATACATATAGGAGGATGACAGATGAGGAATGATAATAGTCAAGGATCTCATGCCTTTCTTCGAGGGATTATTATGTTTGGTTTCACGATGCTGATCTTGAGTATGGTTTTGTCAGGGAGTATTCGGTATTACATCGCACCACAGATGATGCCTTTTATTTATTTTGCCTTAGGGACCTTTTTCATCCTCAGTATTGTTCAAATTATACGTAGTACACCTAAGGGACAAGAGGAAGAAGCCGCTTGTGATTGTGGGGCGGATCATACGATGCGAGGGCCAAGGTGGAGTAAAGTCCTCATCTATTCCATTTTTATATTCCCACTACTCACAGGTTTTATCTTACCGGACCAGGTTTTAGATAGTCGAGATGCAGCAACGAGAGGTGTGCAATTAGGATCAGGTTTATTCACCAGCCCCGTGACTGAACGTAGTGTTGAAGCGTCTACGGACGAAGCATCTACGGACGAAGCACGACGTGATGCAGAAGAGAATATAACGAACGAGTCAGAAACGGCACGCGCAGATGAATACCTTGAAAATTTTGATTCAGATGCAACAGATGAGGATATCGAGCACTATACTGTAGAAGATTTGTATGAGTCGTATGATGGATATGACGATTACTATTCTGAGCTAGCAGATGAATGGTTGGAGCAGGATACGATTCAAGTTAAGGAGGAGAACTTCTTAGATGCGATGACGGTACTAGACTTGTATATGTATGACCTTACGGGAAAGCAAGTAGAATTGATCGGTTTTGTTTACCGTGAACAAGGCCTAGAGGAGGATGAAATGGTCGTCGCTAGATTTTCTATGACGTGTTGTACCGCTGATTCAGCCGTCTACGGATTGCTCGTTAAAGGGGAAGAGACAAAACAATTTCAAAATGATACATGGGTGAGCGTCGTTGGTACGTTAGGTGACACAGAGTTTAACGATTATGCCATTCCAATGCTAAATATAGAGGCGGTATACGAAGTGGAAGAGCCAGATACACCTTACGTTTATCCTAGCTTTTTCTCCTATTGATGACACTATAAGATATAGTAAGGTATGATAGAGGGATTTGCAGAAGTTCTAAGCATGATGTGCTTAGCTTTGTGCCAACCCTCTTTTTTATGTTTAAACCTGTATAGGGACGGGTAAGGAAGTTTGAGTCTTATGAGAAGGACTCGTTATAATAGATGAAGAGCATCACGAAGCTCAAAAAATTTGAGGAGGAATGTTAGTTTAACATGCTTTTAACACAAGATAGCCCCATTGAACTATCTTCTCTTGGAGCCAGTGTCGAACTAGACACACATAACCGTAGAGTAAAGGTGTATGAGGTGTCCGACGACTGTGACTGGCCAACGATTAAGGACCATTTACGACAATGGGCCCTTGAACATGACTGCGATAAACTCATGTTTTTCTCAACAGAAGAAAATGAACATCTCCAAAATGAAGAAGAGTGCTATAAAGAAGGCACAATTGATCGTTTTTTTAATGGTCAAGATGCCTATATTTATTCTATATTTCTGAGCGATTCACGCCATCAACTTGTCGATGCTCAACAAGAGGATAAAGTCATGAGCATCGTACAGAACGATGATAAACAAAACCATGATAAATCCACAGAAGAGTTGCATCTCCCTGAAGGTTATGTGATGCGTCCTGCCAATGAAGACGATGCAGAAGCGATGGCGTCACTCTATGATCAAGTGTTTCAAACGTATCCCACCCCAATGAATGACCCTTCTTTTGTGGCTAAAATGATGAACGACGAAGTGTACTTTACGATAGTCGAACATAACGGAGAACTCATCAGCTCATGTTCAGCGGATGTGATGAAAAAGTACAAAGCGGCTGAGATGACGGATTGTGCCACACTACCAGAGCATAGAGGAAAAGGACTGTTGTCACATCAATTTACACATTTAGAAAAGAGAATGGAAGAAAAAGGAGTTAACACCCTATTCTCATACACAAGAGCGGTCTCCATTGGTATGAACTTGATTAATGCGCGTAATGGATATACGTTCAGAGGTAGATTGATACAAAATAGTCATATATCTGGGCGCCTTGAAGATATGAATATTTGGGTCAAGACTCTGTAATACGTTGTAACGTTGTAAGCCTAGTACAAATATTAATGTATTATTTTACAGTGCCCAATAGCATAAATAAAAGGTTTAGAAGGATCTGTAAAAAAAGGTCAAAGGATCTGCAGAGGGATAAGATAAAATCTTATGTCTCTTCAGGTCCTTGTTTGATTCTGATTCGCATACAAATGACTTCAACACATTTGTATTTTAATGTAAATTATTGATAAAATACATCATTGAGTAGTTAGGGAGGTGGGAGATCCATGTACAAAAAACTGGTTTTACTATGGTTACTATATTTAACGACCGCATTAATGCTAAGTCTAATTATTGATCATGCCCACTTCCTGCTTCCGGTTATTTGGTATGTCTCCATCGTATTATTGATTTTATCATTGAGTTTTTTACTGTATGACTTTGTTAAAAAAAAAAAGACAGAATATAGAGGGTCATTTCTTGTTTGGTTCTTGTTTGGTGTAAAAGTTTTTAGTTTCCGGAACATCCCTCAAAGCTTCTATCAACCAGATCCCGTTGCTTTATGTCATCATTTTGTTTTTCCAGCCGATCAATCAATTCCTGGTTTGTCTGCTTTATTCTAAATTCCCCAAACTGATGAATCTGTTCTTTGTGTCGCTCGTCATAACGTTTATTTTCCGTTTCATTTATCGTATCAAGGTATGACATTTATCATTTTTCACGAAACACCACAATCCGTGACGGGGTTGAAAGCGTTATGATATTATGATGGTATCTTCAAAGAGGGGTTGGAACAATACATGAGTGAACCGTGGTACATAGAGAGCTTCCGTGAAGACTATTTGAAAATTTACGCCCATCGAACAGACGAAGCCGCCCGACTAGAAGTGGAGCAGATAATCTCATTACTAAATATGAAGACAGGGACCAACGTTTTAGATCTATGTTGTGGAAATGGTCGACACAGTCGTGCATTAGCCCAAAAAGGGTTTAAGGTGACAGGTTTAGATTTATCCGAAGTTCTCCTTCAGGATGCTAGAGAAAAAAGCAAAGATACTGACGTGACGTATATACACGGTGACGTTCGACACCTGCCATTTACTCAATCTTTCGACTATGTCTTAAACTTGTTCACAAGTTTTGGGTACTTCGAGGAAATGGAAGAGAACAAAAAGGTTTTCGACTCAATTAAACAATCACTCAAGCCAGAAGGTCAGTATCTCATCGACTTCCTTAATCCTGAGTATGTCAAAGCGAACCTCGTGCCTGAAAGTTTTAGAAAAGTGGGAGATATCCAGGTAACAGAAAATAGACGGATTGAAAAACAGAAGGTTATCAAAGACATTACTGTTCAAGATGGGAGTAACCTGAGATACTATCAAGAGCAAGTGAACTTGTTTCATCTTGATGACATGTGTGACATGCTCTCTAGTTGTCATCTTGAAGTAACGGATATTTATGGACAGTTAGATCGAGAACCCTACAATGAAGTGCACTCACCCCGAATGATTATTGTCGGAAGGTCCAAATAAGATTTTTTTCTGCAAAGACCAAATCAAAAACGATTTGGTCTCTTCTTTTTCTTTTCTATGTTAATTTCGATAAACCAAAGGTAATACTATATTTATATTACCCCTATTTCCCCATTTTAACGTAGAGTTGTTTGAACAAAGTTTTTCTTCTATAATGCATTATAAATTCACCAATGTTGAAACTAATTCTTTTGCCACTACAGATAATGTGGCCATGATGACTGCCAGCGTACTAACACCAAGATTCGTCCAAATAAACACTCGACTCCTTGAGGCCCCAAGAGTTGTTAATGCACAAGCACCAACCTGACTACTAAACAAAATAGATGATAAAAAACATACGCCGGTTGCCCCAAGACGATCGAAAGTTCTTTTTAATCTAGGATTCATTCCCATAGGCTGTCTATCTCTCTTTTGAAGTTTATTATATATTGAGTGAAAGAGTTTGTTAATTTCAGTTCCAAAAAATATAAAAATAAGGATACTCGTTGCATTCCCGAGAATGGATACGATTAAGGCTACAAAAGGCGGAAAATTGAAAACGATGATTGCCGTTGGAACAGTTAAAAATACCTCAAGGAAAGGCACCATACTTACAAAAAATATAAAAATAAACTGAAATAAAACGTTTTCCATATCTATACCTGCCTCCCTTTTATTAAGTCAATTGACCTAATATTATTATAATACAAATGACTTAAAAACTCAAAGGAGTAGTAATATGCCTAAAAAAATAGATCACGCAAAAAGAAAAGATCAAATCGTAGAAGCAATGTTTCGCATCATTCATCATTCAGGTTTCGAAAAAGCGACATTACGAGAAATTTCCAAAGAAGCAGAATTATCTTTAGGGTCTGTTCAATACTTTTTTCCAAAACAAAAAGACATATATATGTTCGCAATGGACGTTATCTTTCAAAGATTTGAGGAGAGAATGCAAAAGGTCGTAGAGGTAAATCAGGGGGTGTTTGAAAACGCGGTTCGTATGATAAAGCAGATTGTTCAAGCGAATACAAAAGAAGAAAGAATGGAGAATGATATATGGATGAAATTTTCCATAATGGCTACGATGAATCCAGATTACTACGAAACTAAGAATAAATCTCGAGAAGTAAACCTTAACTTTGCAAAAGATGTATTAAGGATGCTTTATGACAATGGGTATATTAAAAACCCCATAAATATTGAGGAGAGCGCAAATTCGTTAACTGTATTCATTCACGGATTAGTATTTGAATCTGTTATTTATGCTCACTTATACAACAATCACGATATTGAAAAAGAAATTAGAGCATATTTACACAGGATCTGTAACAATTAATTAAGTAACGGCAGTGGTGTCTACATCAAATTCAAAAATTGTCCTTGAATGCTCTTATTTTATAATTAAGAAAGGCAATTAAAAACGCTTGGACATTGAAATATCCAAACGTCATATTATTTTGTGTTATTTCACCTTTTTGCTATTTTATCCCGATATCGGACCGATTGATGACGCAGGCATGCTTTTTTATTTGAGTATCGCTTGGGTTCTTTTAACAGCTTCCTTCCAATGTGAAACACGATGTACAAGAGTATGGCACGTCCCAGTATTATAAGGCGTGTTAAATAAGATCACCGGTATACCTAACGCTTCTGCAATCTGATTAGCATTGTCTAATTTATCTTCATAAAAGAGATCAATTCGATGGTCTCTGGTTCTCTGAATCTTGTTATGTGATCCCAAGAGCTCAACATGATCGTACGGTAATTGTTGTTTGGCAAACCAGTTCATCGTTAAGTCGTGATGTGCTTGATGACGTGCGCTTATAAAGATAAGGGTGTGGTCTTGATTTAATGTTTCTAAGGCCTCTTTCGCATAGAGAGATAGTGCTGCTTCCTCATAAATAGGCCCTTCGTTTTCAACAAACCATGCCATAAAATCTTCTTCCGTAATGCCATACAAAGGTGGCAGTTCAAACTGTGTGATGTCCTCAAAAGCAAGCGCTTTTCCAAAGGCTTTATTTAAGTAAGGTACAAATGTAGCTGGATCCGTTATAGTTCCATCTATATCAATACCTAATCTGTATCGACTTTTGTGATTTCTCTTTTTTTCCATTTTCAGGTTTCCCCCCATCGCTCTATAGATACCCTATGTATTAATTTTTCAACATGATTATATTTTAAAGGTTTATCCCGTTGTTCTCAATCGTTGTGTGGTCGTTAGCATTCTGTACACTTCTTTATTTGTGTGAGCCCATTACTTGCCTAAATTTTTTTACGCATGACGTACATACTATAGATGGGTCAACTTTTACTAAAGGAGGGTCACAAAGACATGGCAGATCAACGTAGTCGAACGGACTTGCCACACGACCAAGTGGCCAACGATGAGAACGTGGCGAATGATGATAATAACATGACTCAGAGTGTGCAACAAGAACATACCCAAAGTGATCAGATAGAGGGAGAAGAAGCTTTTGGGGGTGTGACACCTCTAGGGATGGAGCAGGAACCTACAGGTGAAAATCAGGCGGATTATCAAACACAAGGAAACCAACAGCCACAAGGCGATCAACAAGTAAATGATCAAGTGCAAACTAACCAGCAGGGAGAGCGTATGCAGGGTCATACTCAAATCAATGATCCCAATCGAACTCAACAGCAAGGAAGTTCTCTCGTGCAATCGGAGCACGAAGGGATAGAGGACGTTGTTGATGCTGAAAATATTGGAGATGACCTTGGGGACCCTGACACTGATGCAAATAATGTCACTGACGTCAATAATGTCAATGAAGAAACAGCGGCAGAGATATCGCCTGACACTCGCCAGCTGAATCATAACCAGCAATCGGACCAAGTTGAGAATGTAGAACAAATGGAAACAGAAGAAGAAGGAAACACACCATTGGGCTGGACGGCACTTGTCCTTTCCATCATCTCTCTTTTCTTCTTGCCACTGTTAACCGCGACAGTCGGTGTGATCACAGGATTTTTTGCTTATCGCAACGGTTCTCGTACCCTCGGGATATGGGCAATGGCTATCGGGGTTTTATCTATTGTGATGGGCTTACTTGTGGCACCATTTTTACGCTAACTGACGAGTCTTTAGCTCCTTGTCGTATTCGGCAAGGAGCTTTTTTCAAGCGCAATGTGAATGACTTTTTTCCATGATACAGATATGGTAAGATTGTCGTTAGGTAACTGAAAGGTCCTACACATAAACCTGGTGGAGGGGATAGACATGGCGGATGGAAGAACCGTCTACTTTGATAATAGTGCGACAACACAACCGTCTAAGGAAGTGGTCCAATCCATGGTTGGCGCTATGGAACAATTCTATGGCAACCCATCCTCGTTACACCACTTAGGCGTGCAAGCCGAACAATTGGTGAGTAAATCCAAGGAGGTCTGTGCACAGCTTTTAGGCGTGAATAGTCATGAAATCATTTTTACTTCTGGCGGAACTGAAAGCAACAATTTAGCTGTCAAAGGTGTCGCTTTAGGTTATCAAGATAGAGGAAGACATATCATCACCTCAGCAATTGAACATTCATCTATACATGAGATTTGTGAATACTTAAAAGAACATCATCAGTTTGATGTCACGTATCTCCCTGTTGATACCAACGGTTTAGTATCTCCTGATGATGTTAACCGAGCCATACGTCCGGATACCGTTTTGGTCTCAGTGATGCATGTCAATAATGAAATAGGCAGCATCCAGCCTATTCATGATATTGGACGTATTATAAAGGATTATCCTAAAATTTATTTTCATGTCGATCAAGTGCAGGGTGTCGGTAAAGCACCTTTAACCTTAAAAGAGAGTCATATTGACCTGTTAAGTCTGTCTGGTCACAAGATTCATGCACCCAAAGGAACAGGGCTACTTTATGTCAATGAACGTATACAGAATCTCATCCCTTTGTTTCATGGGGGTGCTCAACAGAGATCCATACGTCCTGGCACCGAGAACGTGCCCGGCATTGTGGCCATGGCGAAAGCTTTGCGTCTAACAAAAGAACAAGAGCAGGCGCATATTCAACATTTAAAGCAGCTTAGGACCCAAATACTAGAGGGACTATCTGAGCTTGAAGGCGTTAAGGTCAACTCCCCTATAGATGAGACTATTGCCGCACCACACATTGTGAACGTGTCCTTTCTTGGTTTGAAACCTGAAGTATTAGTCCACGCGTTTGAGGAAAAAGGCTTATACGTGTCAACCAAGTCAGCTTGCTCATCTAAAGACGATAAACCTAGTCGTATTTTAACAGCGGCCCAGGTTGACGATAACGCCGCACGATCAGCTGTGAGGATCAGTTTCTCTCACCATAATACTACAGATGAAGTGCAGTACTTTATCGACGTTGTTAAAGACTTACTGCCCTATTATAAAAAAATAATGAAGGTGTAGCGATATGACACAGACACAAGTAGAATTCATTCTGATTCGATACGGCGAACTCGCCTTAAAAGGTAAAAATAGAAAAAAGTTTGAAGATCAGTTAGCACAGAATATTAGGACCACCATGAGTGGGCTTAACATACAAGTCAAGCGCGTTTTTGGACGAATGTACGTGTACTTGAATGGAGAGGATTATCATAAGGTGGCTAGCAAGCTACAAAAAGTGTTTGGTATCAAATCCTTTAGTCCTGCCTTGAAATCTGAGCTAGACGTAGAAAAAATAAAGGAAACGGCTTTATACGCTATACAGAGACTGCCACAAAAGCCACACACATTTAAGGTCAACACGAGGCGTCCTAATAAAAGCTTTCCTTATGCTTCAGCCGAGATGAATCGTCACATCGGGGCGCATATTCTCGTCAATACTGAGGATATAAAGGTTGACGTACACGACCCAGATGTTGAAGTATTAGTGGAAATCCGTGAAGATGCGGCTTATATTATGAGTGAAAAAGTAGAAGGATCCGGGGGTCTCCCAGTAGGTACAAGTGGTAAAGCGATGTTAATGTTATCCGGTGGTATCGATAGTCCAGTTGCGGGATACTTATGTATGAAACGCGGTTTAAGAGTCGAAGGGGTTCATTTTCACAGCTATCCTTTCACGAGTGAAAGAGCAAAACAAAAAGTGGTTGATTTATCACAGAAACTGACCCAGTTTGTGGGGCAAGTGAAGCTACACGTGGTCCCTTTTACTGAAATTCAAACTGAGATTAAAAAACATGTCCCTGAGGAGTACAGTATCACCATTATGCGTCGGATTATGGTCCGCATTACGGAGAAGCTAGCAGAGTTAAACAGAGCTAAAGCACTTGCCACAGGTGATAATGTTGGACAAGTAGCGAGTCAAACGATCGAAAGCATGCATACCATTAACGAAGTCACCAATTACCCAATCTTGCGTCCGCTAGTGACCATGGATAAGCTTGAAATTATAGATATTGCCAAAAGCATCGATACGTACGACATTTCTATACTACCTTATGAAGACTGTTGCACCGTTTTTCAACCGAAAAATCCTAAGACCAAACCCACTAGGAAGCAAGCGAATCGTTTCGAGGAACGTTTAGACCTGGCGCAACTGATCGATAACGCTGTAGAAAAAACTGAGGTCCTACGTCTTACCCCTGAAACCCAAGGTGAGACCAAGGAAGAGGAACATCATAAAGCCATTAATGATTTATTTTAAATGCATTAACTTTTTAAAAACGAAAGCATGGCTCAATGAATACACCACAATGGAAAATAACATCATTGAAATATGGACAGTAAAGCTGGGGACCGACCTCAGCTTTTTTTATTTTT